>JAKBHQ010000328.1:0-2812 GCA_021836665.1 Thermoplasmata archaeon | reverse complement strand
AGGACGGACTCCACTACCTTTGCGGAATTAGCGACGGTCAACTCCGGCATTACGCCGAGGTCAACCAAACGCAGCTTGTCTAGCCATTGTGGCAGCAAATATTCTGCGATCGAATAGCTCGCCGAAACCCGGAGTCGCTGAGCTTGCGATCCCGAGGCCTCAATTGCGCTGAGCATCAAAACTTCTGCCGCCGCCAAAACCTTCTTTGCCTGCTCATAGATGACAAGCCCAGACTTAGTCGCAGTGCTGCCATGTGAGGTCCGATCTAGAAGGGTTAGCTTCAGGACTCTTTCCAGAGTAACAAGCCTCTCGCTCGCCGACGGTTGGGAGATCCCATACAGTGACGCCGCCTTTGAAAGGCTCCCCAACTCCACTACCGCTACAAATATCTCGAGTCCTTCTAGCGACGGGACTAAAGGATATAAGGCCATGCCATAGTCTATCCCTATAGCCCCAAAGGCAGCTGCCAAGTACCGCAATCGATTTGTAGTCGTATTATTTGTTAGCAAGGTCATACGACTATGTATGCGATTTCCATGGGTCGGCTTAGGGGGGACGTTTTGCCAAAGGTGGCATCGAACGATGTGAGCACCGAGACCACTTGGGTCAAGCTGATAGATCAGTCCAAGTGCATCGGCTGCCACGCATGCTCAGTGGCGTGCAAATCAGAAAATTCGGTTCCGCTTGGGGTCAACCGCACCTACGTCAAGGCGGTAGACGTCGGAATCTTCCCCCAAGTAAGGAGGAACTTCCAAGTCACCAGGTGTAACCAGTGCCTAAACCCTCCATGCGTTGCAATCTGTCCAACGGGTGCCATGTTTCAGCGGCCAGACGGCATAGTCGACTTCGACAAGTCGATTTGTATCGGGTGCAAGGCTTGCATGGCGGCATGTCCATACGATGCCATCTTTATCAATCCAGACGACCACACCGCAGAGAAATGCAACTTCTGTGCCCATCGAATCGACGTCGGATTAGAACCAGCGTGCGTCTCAGTCTGCCCGACCGAGGCGATATTGATCGGCAACATCAAAAACCCAGCGGATAAAGTATCGGCAATTATCCATCGCGAACCTGTCAAGGTCAGACGGGGTGAAAAATCGACAAGGCCAAAGCTCTTCTACAAGGGTGCGCACGAAGCTACCCTCGATCCCCTAGCAGCCGGCAGACCAAAAGGCGACGTCTTCATGTGGTCGCAAATGAATCAAGACAGCCACTTGATCAACTCAGGTCACGACTTTGGGGACAAGACCAACCACTCAGTACATGCCAAACTTGCTTATGACGTCTCCCATTCGGTCCCGTGGGGAATCAGGGTAAGCGCATATACCTGGACCAAAGGAATTGCAACCGGCACGACCATGGGTCTTTGCTTGGCGATAGTGGCGAATAAGATTCCTTCGGGGTCTCACGGCTCCGTACTGCTTGCTCCGCTCATTGCGCTCGCGGCTTTGGCAATAACCGGCCTTCTGCTAATTGCCGACTTGAAGAAACCAGGAAGGTTCATTTTTCTCTTCACCAAAGCCCGCTTTGAATCCTGGCTCGTTAGGGGTGGAATCCTTCTGGGTATCGATGGCGCCTTGACCCTAGCCTGGCTCCTCCAAGGGGAAGTAGGATCCTCGTCAGCGATAAAGGGGATTATAGGGGGGCTCCTCTTTCTCGCTTCGGCCATGACAGCCACTTATACGGCCTTTCTTTTTGCACAAGCCCGGGCCAGAGATCTCTGGCAGAGCCCCCTGAGACTTCCCCACCTGTTAGTGCAGTCCCTGTTAGTTGGATTTGCGGTATTGGCCCTGGTTGATGGCGGACAAGGCGAGGGCTTCTTGCTGCGAACTGGAGCGGCACTCGTCGCCATACATCTAGTGCTTGTACTCGGAGAGGTCACTATGGCGCACCCTACTTCTCATGCCAAGGCGGCGGTGTGGACCATGACCAAGGGAAAGTTCCGCCTGCCTTTCTGGATAGGGATGACACTAACAGCACTCGGTGTCCTCGCTCCGATAGGCGGCGTAGCCCTATTAGTTGTGGCGGCAATCGGTGTTTTGGGGTATGAACACGCATACATCCAAGCAGGACAGTCAGTTCCATTGGCATAAGGGGTCGGCCATGAAAGACAAGGAAAACCACAAAATGAGCTCAACTTTCCGCTTGCAAGAAGCAGGCGAAAGAGTGTCCGCCGCCAGAGAAGCGACCGAGAAGCGAGGTGAAACCTTCTACCAGGGACCCTCCGGAATACACCTAGCATCGCATCCTCCTTTTGAGCGCTGGAGCGACTGGATGGAGCTCGACTCGAAGGCCTGGCCGACGAAGAAGGAACGACGCTATGCGCTGATCCCCACCACCTGCTTTAATTGCGAATCAGCGTGTGGACTATTGGCCTACGTCGACAAAGAGACTAATCAGGTCACAAAGTTTGAGGGCAATCCAGAACATCCGGGCTCCAGGGGAAAAAACTGTGCCAAAGGTCCAGCGACCATCAACCAAATTACCGACCCAGATCGAATCCTTTTCCCGCTCAAAAGGTCTGCCAACCGTGGCGATGGTAAGTGGGAGAAGATTAGTTGGGACACCGCCCTCGACGAAATAGCGGCCAAGCTGCGTAGCTCTATTATTGCGGGGCGCAAGGACAAGATCGTCTGTCATATCGGACGCCCCGGAGAAGATGGCTTTACCGAAAGGGTCCTTGCGTCTTGGGGAGTAGACGGACACAACTCACACACCAACGTATGCTCGTCCGCAGGAAGAGCCGGCTGGCATTACTGGACCGGGATGGACCGTCCGAGTGCCGACTTCGCCAACGCCAAGGTCATTT
>JAKBHQ010000008.1 GCA_021836665.1 Thermoplasmata archaeon | reverse complement strand
GTTAACGCTGAGGTAATGATCTCTACTACCTGGAGTGGCCAGTTCGTACTGAGCCACGGGGCTTGTCCTAGTTCTCAACCCCCAACCCTCACCATCACCAAGACCGCAGGCAAGACGCCGATCACGGCAGGAGACAGCTCGACCTTTACTATTTCTTCGTCAGCTAACAATCTGCTGTCCGGGGATCAAGTAACCTTGACCGATCCGCTACCAGTTGCTCCAGGTGTCAGCTACGCCCTCGATTCGACGAGTAATCATGTACCAGGTGCGGGTCAGACTGCGTGGGGCAGCTGCGCTATAGATCCGAGCCAGGTGGTTGCATGTAACTACACGGCGTCGAGCGATGGATCATTTTCATTTGCCAACGTGGTAATCGACGTCTCCTCGACTATCGCTACGCCTAGGGTGACTCTCGACAACATGGCGACCATTTCCGCTGACGGTATAGTCGAGACCTCATCGGCTTCGATATCGATTGTTTCAGCAACCCCGACCCTCACCATTACCAAGACTTCTGGCATCCCCGGCTCACCCTCATCGTCTGTTATTTATTCCGGACAAGGATCCGTCTTCACCGTGAGCGGCCTAGGAGTCGTTGGTTGGGATTACGGAGTGGTGACCCTGTCTGATCCATTGCCATCAGGAACCGGTGTCGGCTACGCCCTCGATTCGGCGAGTAATGAGCCAGCTGCGGGTCAGATTGCATGGGACAGCTGCAGCTTGCTGTCGGACAGTGTGACTTGTACGTACACCCCACCATCGGCTGGCGTATATGACCCGAGTTTTGCAAATGTCGTGGTGGATGTCACGACTGCTGACAACGCACTGAGTCAAGTATTGAACAACACGGCTACGATTGACCTAGGTGATATATCTGCCGATGCCAGCGCAGCGATAACAGTGACTGGACCGAATAGCCAGGGGGAGCCGTCACTTTCGATTATAAAGGCAGCTAGTCCGGCGACAATCAATGCTCCTGGCTCCTCGACCTTTACTATTTATACGTCAGCTAAGAATCTTCCGCCTAGTGGTCAAGTGACCCTAACCGATCCGCTACCGTCAGCTCAAGGTGTCAGTTACTCGCTCGATTCGGCGAGCAACGTGCCGAGCGGCTTAGAGGTGGCTTGGACAAGTTGTGCGCTATCCCAAAGCACTCCAAGCACTCCGGCAACGGTGCACTGCTACTATTCCTATACTGCTTCTTCAGATAGCGCTGCGTACGACTTTGCTCAGGTTATCGTTGACGTGAAAGCTGACAGCACTTCACCGAATCAGTCAATATTAAATACTGCATTGATTTCCGCTGACGGTATAGACGAGATCGCATCGGCTTCGATATCGATTGTCTCTCCAACCCCAACCCTCACCATTACCAAGACTTCTGGCATCCCCGACTTACTTCCATCGTCTATTTATTCCGGACAAGGATCCGTCTTCACAATGAGCGACCTAGGAGTCGTTGGTTGGGATTATGGAGTGGTAACCCTGTCTGATCCATTGCCATCCGGAAACGGTGTTAGCTATGCCCTCGATTCGGCGAGCAACCGTCCGACCGGCACAGAATTGCCGTGGGACAGCTGCAGCTTGCTGTCGGACAGTGTGACTTGTACGTATACCCCTTCACCAGCTGGAATATATGACCCGAGTTTTGCAAATGTCGTGGTGGATGTTTCGACTGCTGACACCGCACCGAGTCAAACATTGAATAACACGGCTACGATTGACCTAGGTGATATATCTGCCGACTCGTCCGCTTCGGTTGTGGTTACTCCGCAAACCTATTCGCCTACTCCTCCCACGGTCATTCAACCGAGTGTTTCGCTTTCAGACACACTGACCAAGACCGCCGCTTATCCGTCGGTAGTCGCAGGTTCGACGGACTCCTTCACGATTACCGGATCTTTTACTGGCCAGGTGAATTCTAAAGTTGTGCTCAGCGATACTATGCCTCAGTATGTGACTGTTGATGGGCCGGTTACGGTCACCGGATCTAGCTTCCCAACGGGCGCAGGTACTCCCTGTTCCGTCACTTCAGAGACGGTGGTCTGTATCTTCCAGCCTCCTACTGGCGGCCTTGCGAATCCGAGCATTGGGACCATATCCGTGCCGGTTCTGATCGCTGCAAATGCGCCGGTAGGTTCAGTTACCAATACAGCCACTTTGACAGATACGGGTGACTCGTTGTCATCGTTGCAAGCGAGCGCCGTGGTTTCTGTTTCGGCGCCGATTGTGGCCTCTTCTTCCTCAGCTGCGTCGGTAACTCCCCGGGCGAGCTCGGCGCCAACCCCGTCTCCATCGACAATCGAGGTTCCTTCGGTTCACACCGGCGAACCTTGGTCATCGGCTTGGTGGTGGCGATTGGTGATTATTAGTGCCGGTGCTGGACTGTTCCTGCTCGCCCCGAGGAAGAGGAGAAGGTCGAGTAAGGCCTAGGCTTTACCAAAAGACTTCGCAGAGACCCGGCCCTTAAGCCAAGATGGGCCCGTAGGGCCGAGTCTCTAGCCTCTCAGGCGTAGAAGGCGGTACTTCGTGTGGATATTTGCCGACTCTGGCGGATTAGCGAAGCAGTACCCAATCGGGCTGTCGATGCACCCACTGTCTGTTCATAGCTCGAAGGTCATAGTTCAAATCCTATTCTTGCCACAAACGAAAGCGCAGTTCAGGGTCGGTGCGAGAGCACCGGCCATTTTGCTAATCGAGAGCGTCTCGCCGGATTTTCATCTATCCCGCCTCATTTCACCACTACGATACCGACATGTGGAGGTCGTAGCAAGAGTTGCATTCGGTTGTCTGGGAGCTACAAGTACTGCTCGGGTACGTCCCAGAGACCCTCAAGCGTCACCAAGCCTCGAAGAAGTTCAAAGGTAGTGTGCTCGGTCGGCGAAGCTGCGCTTTGTAACTCGTGGCTGCCAGACCCTTGGCCGCTTCGAGGGCATGAACTTAACATTCGGTCAGTGCCCCGGCGCTTGGATCGAAGAGTGCGAATGCCTCGGCCCCTCGCAGCCGCTCATCGCTCGCCGGCGATTGTTGACGCTCACGTAACCTCCCCAGCTCTACATACCTAAATTACCCACTTAGCTGCTAATGGAAAAGTTCACTAGCAGTGGACGCAGGAATCATTTTTCTCGTCAACAATTCTCCATAGTCACATTGGAGGAGCAGGTGCGAGTGACTGCCTTGAGAAGGTGGTGGCGGTCGATTTCCCCTCTGTAAAAATAGTCGTCGCCCAAAGGGCGAAGTTCACATTCGCACTCTGCCAGACGATTGGGTGCGCTACCACGGCAATAGCTGGAGGCCCTAGCTGGTACTTGGCGTAGCTGTCTCAATTTGGAGAAGCAGACCTAGGCCAAGGTGTGGTACTAGTTTTTCAAGGACAGGCTATTTTTCCAATCTATGCTGGAATTTTATCAAGATTTGGGGGTGGGTTGCTTTGTCGGTGGTTCCAATTGAACTGCTCCAACTAGAGATAGAAAAAGCGCCATTCATCACATGGTGGGGAGCCAAGCTCATCGAGGTCGGCGACGGAACGGCATCGGTAGCCCTTCCCTTTCGAGGAGAACTTGTAAGACCAGGCGGAGTACTTCATGGCTCGTCATACGAATTAGTGGCCGATGTGGCGATGTGGGTTGCAATCATGACCAAGGTTGGAATTGAACCTATGGCGGTAACTATTGAGATGAAGACGTCATTTTTTAAGGGTGCGAAGACGGATATCCTTGCTCAGGCAAGCATCTTGAAGCTGGGTAAGCGGGTTACCTTTGGCGAGGCTGAGATTTTTTCCAATGGT
>JAKBHQ010000218.1 GCA_021836665.1 Thermoplasmata archaeon | reverse complement strand
ATGGATGGGGGCGCCGCGCTTAACTTAGATCCACCGACCGACTTACTGGGAGCCTTATCAGCGGGGAGGAATCCATGATTTATGGTTGGTCTGATAGCTCTCTCGTTCCACACTCGATTCTGACCCGCCTATGGGCGTGAGGGGTTAGAGATTGGAAATGAAGTTGGAATTGTGTGTGCGTGCAGTAGGGGTATCACTTGGTGGCTCACGCTCATAGCCAACTGGTTTGGCTATATCGGAACCAGTTGGAGTGCTCGTAGTGTTTTGAGTGCTCCAAGAAAAGCTTTGGACCATGGCCAACGAGCCGGAGTTCGAAGCACCAGCTTCCCTGATCTATTGACAAGGCGTCCGACAAGGCCAATGAAGCGGTTCCGAAAAGTACGTGCTACCACCATGGAATCTTTCGGTGTGATCCCACCCAGGTAGCTCACCTGACGCATGAGGTTATGGGCAAGAACAGCGTGGGCTAGCCACGCACCGTTAGCAGAGAAGTTACCCGAGGGGATGTGTTCCATCCCTGCCCCCTCTTTGAGATCTTTGATAGAGAGTTCGATCCTTGCTCTGTTCCGATGAAACTCATCGACCTCAACTGCGCAATCGTCAAGGTCAGTAACAAAGCCGAAGTAGCGCCAGTTGGGGAAAAGTTCAGCCTGGGGACCAATGAGCCTGGTACGACGTATTATCAGTCTTCTTTTTTGATAGATAGTCTCTGCGACTTGTGCCTCACCATTGTCCGTGTAGTCAATTGGCGTCCAGGAGTCCTCATCGATCCCCTCTACTTGAGCCTTTTATCCCTTTAGCATTGGCATGGACCGCCATGGTGTAGGAGACTCCCAGGCGTTCTAACTCTTTGAGTGTCGCATCTGATTGGTATCCGGCATCAAAACGGATGGTGATCTTGCCTGTCACTCCGAGACGTAGACACTTAGCTATTAGCTCTTGGACAAAACGCTTAGTGCCACGTTGGGTATTAGCTGAACCTTTGCGCATCCGGCAATGGAGTACCTCACCAGTATCTGATCTCACCGCCAGCATTGGGTGGTAACCCAATTCCTTGGTGTATCCATAGGCGGCACCCTGTTTCTTATGCCCAGATACCTCACAGATTGTCGAGTCGATATCAATCACGAGGGGATCCTGCTGAGGAGTCATCCCAAAAGCCCAGGCTTCTTTTAGCTCAGATTCGATCACCGCATCCAATTGACGGACATGGCCAAAGCTAAAGGAGCGCAGATAGGTACCCAGTGTTGAAGGGGCAACAACCCCAAAGGGAAGAACCTTTGAAGATGCCCCGGCTCGCAAGATGTCAACGTGGTCTATATAGGAGGCTCCCGCTACTATCGCATGAATCAGAGTCAATGACTTATTGGAGGGATTGGCTCCACCTACCCGACCGGCCAAATTAACCTTGTCAGAGATTATTCGAGCAAGGCCGATCTTCTCTGCGAAGGTAGCCACAAGGATAAGACCCGCATTGGCCACCAGATTCTCGTCATCAAATGAGACCTTGATGCTTCCTAGGGCCGTATAAGATTGAGTCACAGAAAGTGCCTTTCTTTAGCTATGTAGTTGGCTGTCGTGCAACTTCCATTCTACCAGCTCAGAGGGCACTTTCTTCTATTTTGAATAACCAATTCTCCGGGTGGATCGGTGTTTCTAGGCTTAGAGCCTTCGGCGGGTCCCGCTGTCTCTGTAGAGACAAAGCTTTTTTCGTCAGCTACACGAAGGCTTCCTGGACCGTCCTCAGCCGGTTCGCCAGCCGGGCATTGGTCGACCTACGTCATAGTGGTGACTGGCACGATTGATAGCAAGCTGGATCCCACCGGCGCTCGGGGCGACAGCCGGAGGCAGCGCGACTGTCTCCTCTGATGTGAAGCACTCCCAATGTGGAATCGGAGGCGTTTCACCCTCGTACTAGATCTGAGCGGTTGTTTTGGCATAGTGGTCTAGTGACCTGATCTGAGTAGCTGGATCCGAGGTAAGCCTCTCTGAAAATTTAACATGTCTAGTTGACAGGCAACTTAACAACTACTATCATGAAGGTGGGGAAGGAATAGATGCGGGGGAGTGGTGTCTGATCCGATGCAGTTCGAACCGATTCGAGTAGAGCCGACTATAGCTGTTCGGATTGCTCAGCAGATTCTCGCTGCGATCCGCGCGGGGAGGTTCCCTCTCGGGGAGAAGCTTCCTGGGGAGGTCGAGTTGTCTCAGCACTTCGGCGTTAGCCGTCCGACGATTCGGGAGGCGCTTGGTGCACTTCAGTTCGCTGGCTACATCGACTCTGTTCGAGGATCTGCGAAGCGGGTGATAGCTCAGCATCCGGAGCCGACTTACACGACCGGCAGAGACCTCGGTGTTGTCGAGGTTCTCGACTTGTTGCAGGCCCGTTACCTTACGGAACCCGCCGTATCAGCCTTAGCTGCGCTGAACCCGGCTCCGGCAGCTTTGGTTGCAGCGGAAACACTTATTTATGGGATGACCGTGGCTGTGAACGAGCCAAGTATTGAAGCGATCACCGACATTCGTGTTCATGCTGCGATAGCGAAGGTTTGTCGGAATCCTTTCATGGTTGATACCACTTTGCGCCTACTCGATTTTGCTGGCGCTCCGATCTTGCGCGAGGCACGGCAGCGCGCGTGGTCGGATCGCCACTTGGTAACCGAGTGGGCGGATCATCACATGGACGTGTGGAGGGCAATCAAGGCCAAAAACCCGGAAGCTGCAGCAGAGGCATCGAGGGTGCACCTTAGATCATCTATCAGGAATATCTTGTCAGCCTTGAAGGGTATGTATCCCGCAGAGATAAAAGCCATCACTGACTTCGAATCAAAAATGACACTTAAAACCTAATCAATCCAACAATCAGAATCCGTAAATCATGATTCCACTTCGGAAGTCATGAGCAACCAGACTGAAAACACTCATCATCGAAAGAGGTGGACTGATGGCTAGCAGCCCCTTAATGTCGTCGGAGGCTACGCAAGTTAGCGCTCAGACCGATCAGGTTCTAGTGAACGAGCGAGTAACGTTGTTCAGCACGTCGTCAAACTCCCGGAGGCGGCTGCGTCAGACAGCGATCTCTGTCGTGGTCTTAATTGCCGCAATCGGTGTTTGGTGGATTCTCAGCATCGTGAAGGTCTTTCCTTCTTACGCTCTACCTGGTCCACCGGCGGTTTGGACTTCTTCCATATCTCTGTTGAATCATGGCTATGGGGGTACCACCTTAGCAGCGGACCTTTCAGCCAGCCTTTACCGGATAGCCCTCGGTTTCCTCTTGGCTGCGGCTATTGGGATCCCGATCGGACTGGCGATGGGCCGAGTACGTTGGATTTTTGAAGTCATCGATCCGTTCCTCGAGTTCTTTCGCCCGGTTCCTCCACTTGCCTACATTCCGCTTCTCGTAGTGTGGTTTGGGATAGGCGAGTCCCCAAAAGTTATTCTTATCGCTGCTGGAACGATGCCTATTATTATCATCAACGCGCTGTCCGGAGTCCGGTCGATTCCACCTGTACGCCTCCGAGTAGCACAAAGTCTTGGGGCAACTAAATGGCAGATGTTTTACCGTGTCATATTGCCTTCTGCATTACCGGAAATCTTCACTGGCCTACGAGTAGCTAACGGTGTTGCGTGGACCTGCCTGGTGGCGGCTGAATTGGTGGCCGCCATATAGAAGTCGCCAGGACCGGCATCCAGCCGGTCTATTTGGAGTTTCTGCATCGTCTACGGCTCGGTCCCGCGAAACGCGGGACCCACCCTACTATTGCGCCTGAACTCTATTTATGCTGAACG
>JAKBHQ010000043.1:3400-3794 GCA_021836665.1 Thermoplasmata archaeon | reverse complement strand
ACCTACGCAGGACCTTAATTGGTAGCGTTTGACCTATTGACTCTGAGTCGGGCAATGGACGAAAGAAACTGGGCCCTTTGAGTCTCAACTTGAGACGCAGATAGCTCGGTGTAATTTGAAATCGCATCAGCGGCAGCATCGAGTTCCTGTTCGGCTTTGGAATAATCCAGTATCCCTATCCGTGACCTTCTCATTAATAGGTCGTTGATCGAGGTGGCTAGCTCGTGTTTGATCTGGTATTCAAATTCTCCGGCCAGGTCTCCACCCGCGAGGGCTTCATAGGCCCGTAGGTCCTGACCCATCGTCTTGATCACAGATACCGCCTGCGATCCGTACCGACCTATGAGATGTTCGGCGACGGGGGACCCTGCATCTGCACTGAGTTGATTTGGAA
>JAKBHQ010000043.1:0-3390 GCA_021836665.1 Thermoplasmata archaeon | reverse complement strand
TGACCCTGGTAGCGATATTTGAACGGTCGGATACGGGGTAGGAGCCGACCAAATTGATCCTTGAAGTCATCGAATTTCGCTGGTGATCGAGCTTTTCGCACACCAGGTCAACCGCTGACTGAGCCATTGCGCGGTAGGTCGTTAACTTACCGCCAGCAACGACAATCGCCCAAGGTGTCGGCGTGAGGATCTCATACTTTCTCGATAGCTCGGTGGTATCGGACGCATCCTGGTCTGGCTTCAAGAGGGGTCTCAACCCAGACCACCCACCGGTTATGTCCGCCTCCGAAAGCTTCGTTGTGAAGCGAGCATTTATCGCCGAAAGCAGGTAGTTCACGTCAGATGCGTCAATATCAGGAGCTCCCACCGGTCCAAGGTAAGGGGTGTCGGTTGTGCCGAAGTAGGAGTATTCACCCCATGGAACGACAAAGATCCTCCTACCGTCTCCCACGTCTATTGCCCCGGCTGAATTGAGGGGAAGCTTTGAAGAGTGGACGGCAAGGTGTACTCCCTTTGCCGGAACGATGCCGACTCCCGAATCGGGTCTAGTCAGCTCGGATAACACACCATTCGCCAGCCCTCCAGCCAGAACGACGACCCTGGAGCGGAGTGTGAAAGGATTCCCGTCCCCGACCGAAGCGTCGGGTTGGCAGTTGATCTCGGCGTATCCTGACGCTCCCGGACTTGTAAATCCGTCGACTTTAGTATGGGTGAAGATATCCGCACCGAAATGCTTCTGGGCGGTGATGCAGATATTGAGGCAAAGCCGCGAATCATCCGCAAAAGCGTCGTGATACAGAAGCGAACCGACGAGGTTTTGGCTTTGTAGCGTTGGAAGAAGTTTGAGGGTCTCTTCTACACTTAGCCTCTTATGAGCCTTTGATGACCTAATGGATCCGGCGAGGTCGTATCCCCAAAGTGTTGCTGAAAGCCCAAATAGCTTTGATGTCCCCCGGAGTCTGCTTTGTGAATGCACTGGAATTACAAATCCCAGTGGTTTGACGAGGTGAGAAGCCGTCTTTTGAAGAATTGCCCTTTCTCGTAAGCTCTCCGCTACGAGACGAACCTCTCCGCGTTCGAGGTAACGAAGTCCACCATGGATGAGTTTTGATGACGCAGAGGAGGTTTTCGACCCTATGTCATCCGACTCAACTAATGCCGCTTTGAGGCCACGCGAAGCGGCGTCCAAAAGAACGCCCGATCCGGTAGCACCTCCTCCTACGACTAGGACGTCGTAAACATTGAGAGAACTATTCATCGTTACCTCTTGTTATCCGTTGGACGGCGATGGGTGCCACTTATAAGTCCAAACTGCTGTGATACCACACTAGGGGATAGCAAGACAAAAGGGCTAGCTAGCTAGACACTTGTGCCCTATTTTCGCAAGAGGACGGGATTTTGTCTATAAAAACCTTTTGGCCAGGCACGGACTCATTCGCAAAAGAAGTGTTTGTAGGCGGAATATTCGTAAATCATTGTTAGTTGGTAACTAATGTGGATAGAGGTACTTCTTCATGAGACAGGATCGTAAAGTGGCGGCACTGGAAATGGAGACACGCTTTAGAGCTGAAGGAAAAAAGGTTACCCCACAGCGGCAAAGGATATTTGAGCTACTAGCCGACAACAAAGAACACCCGACGGCGGAGACCCTTTTTCGCATGGTGCACCGGGACATGCCGACGGTGTCTCTCAAGACCGTGTACCAGACTCTAAACGAGCTCGGGCAACTAGGAATGGTCAAACCCTTGGAACTTGGCGGAGGATCGATGCGGTTCGATCCAAATGTCAAAAACGACCATCAGCACTTAGTTTGTGAATCTTGCGGGTCGGTCGCCGACGTTGATTTGGGACCATTAGACGACATTTTTAGTGGGCGCAGCGACGTTGTATTCCTAGTCACCCGCGCTGAAGTGGTGCTGAGGGGTGTTTGCGAGAGCTGTCAGAGGGTCCTCCCCCTGGAGAAATCCCCTTCGGAGGTTTCGGAATCGAGATAAAAAGCCGCCTCCGACTGATCAGATATCATCAATGGTCCACCGATCGACCTTAGCCCTTGGGCACAGTTAGCCAGATGACGTGTTGTGCCTGGTGGAAGAGTCATCTGTCATCATAAATCAAGTAAATGAAATTCAAGGAAAGGAGATTATAAATATGTCCGAGCTCAAAGGTTCGAAGACACAAGAGAACCTTAAGGAGGCTTTTGCAGGGGAGTCTCAGGCGAATAGGCGATACCTCTATTTTGCTCAGAAGGCCGACATTGAAGGCTATCCGGACACCGCGGCGTTGTTCCGCTCAGTGGCAGAGGGTGAGACCGGACATGCTTTTGGACATTTTGACTTCTTGGCGGAGGTTGGCGACCCGGTGACCGGAGAGCCCGTCGGTCCCACGGATGAGAACCTCAAATCGGCCATCGCCGGTGAGACTTATGAGTACACCGAGATGTATCCGGGATTCGCCAAGACCGCAAGGGATGAGGGATTCGAAGAAATATCCGAATGGTTTGAGACTTTAGCTAGGGCTGAAAAGAGCCACGCTGGGCGTTTTGCTCAGGGGCTAGAAGCCTTATAGTTTATATTCTTCTGGGGGTTGGCGGGTCATTGCGCCGACCCCTCAGCTTTGTGCTAAGCCTAAGGTGGGAACCACTAGACAAGTTGCAGGGGCTGGGAATCTAGACGAGCCGCTCGGGTCGTGCGTGGTGCCGCAACTGAAGAGCTTTACCTCAAAGGATACGACCACCGAATGGAGAATGATGACAACTACCTATGACCCTTCCCACCCCAGCTACTTTGACGAAGCCGATTTCCGGCGCGAGCTGACCAGGGTCTACGATATATGTCATGGATGTCGAGTTTGTGTGGGTTTGTGCCCATCCTTCCCGAGTTTGTTCGATGCCGTAGATGCTAAAGATGGAGACGCCGGAGCTCTATCGAAACTCGAGCAAGATCTGGTTGTCGATGAATGTTTCGGCTGCAAAATGTGCTACGTGAAGTGCCCTTATGTGCCTCCACACGAATGGGAATTGGACTTTCCTCGATTAATGCTTCGGGCAAAGGCGATTAAAGTTCAACACGGTGACCAGTCGATTAGACAGCGACTCACCGATCAGGCATTAGCGAGGACCGACTTGGTTGGCGGGTTATCGGTCGCACTGTCTAGTTTTGCCAACAAGGCGGTAGGTGCTCGGGATTCAGTTGCCCGCCAAGCGATGCAAAAAACCGTCGGCATTTCCCAGCATCGACTTTTGCCACCCTATGCGAAAGTTAGATTTACGACCTGGTTTAAGAATCGGCTCAGACCGTTTATCAAGGACCGCAAGGCTAAGGTCTCGGTCTTCCCGACCTGCTTCATCGAGTATATGGAACCGGGGATCGGAAAAGATTTAGTCGAGATCGG
>JAKBHQ010000207.1 GCA_021836665.1 Thermoplasmata archaeon | reverse complement strand
CGGTGGGCGCCGTTCTTCTAAAAAGCCTCGTATCTTGGCTCTATAGACATCTGCCTCTGGAGGGTAACTAATCTGCATAGACTAAAAGTTACCAGCCAAGAATCTCCAATACTCGTCAGTATGAACCCAAAGTAATGGAGCGCAACCTAAGCAACTTTGAGGTAAGGGCTACGCTTCTTTTGGCTCCACCAACTGCCCGCGCCGCATTCGATCAATTGAAACACCAAGATGCTAAAGCCCGGCCCTTAAAAATCCGAGTGCTGCGGCGCCCAGCAACGGCGAGTTAGATCCATGAAGCGTTGGCTTTACGCTAATAGAGGTTGCAAATGCTATCTTGTGGGTAGATCGTGCGACTTCTTGAATCTCCTCAAGAAAATCCTGGCCGAATCCCAGGGCGACCGAGCCAGCCAAAAAGAAATCTTCGACATCAAGCAATGATGCAACGCTAGCGATTCCTCGCCCTAGAGCCAAAGCAACTTCGTGTCTTATTTCTTCGGTGGCCTCACTCGCCGGTCGGCGACTAATTCGCTCGATGGCGAGTCCGGATGCGTGGGCTTCCAGACATCCTCGCCCTCCACAGGTGCAAGGGTTGCCATCGGGATATACCTGAACATGGCCAATGTGTCCGGCATTGCCAGACTTTCCATTTAAGAGCCTCCCACCTGAGTAGATACCACCTCCAACTCCGGTCGAAACTACCATGGCTACAAAATCATCGAGTCCAATCCCGTAACCAAACCTTGCCTCACCGACTGCCAAGGCCTTTGCGTCGTTTTCTACAAAAACTTCGACAGCTAGCTCTGCCTTGAGGCGACTGGCAAGTGGGAAGGATCTCCAGGCCGGAATATTTAATGGGGACACGGTATCTTGATCCATAGGGCCACCACATCCCACTCCCGTTACGACGAACCTGCCGCCTTCCAGCTGAGCTATCAGCCCCAATAAAGCGCCAAAGAGTTCTTCTGGGTCCGAGGTCACCGGAGTTGCGATTTGGCGAGACTCGACGATTTGACCTTCGAAAGACACCAGGCCCACCGCAATCTTGGTCCCACCTATATCTATCGCTAAGCAGCTCGGTTCGTCGCCGCTAATTGACCGGGCCAAAATTTTGATTCGCCTCCAGATCGGCCAAGGAGTCCTTTAGAAATTTAACCCTCGCGGTGAAAACGGTTTTTCAGCTTATTCTGCAGGTCGGAAACCGAACTTTGAACCCCATTGGCCTTCATATTGCTGGAAATGTCCTGCCAACCGGCCCGTCCCATCTTGCGAAGGTTCTCTTCAAAATATACCGCCGAACCTAGCATGACCAAAAAGCCGAATATTCCAAGCCATACCGAAGTGGTAAAAGTGCCGACAGTAAAAATAAGACCGAGGACGAAAATGACCCCTGCCCATTTGAGATTCCTCCCAGCGTGTCGATAGACGGTTTCAGAACGAACCCTGTCCGCGAAGGCAGGGTCGTGATCGTAGAATGTCTTCTCGATCTCTTGGAGAATCCGCTGCTCTTCTTCAGAAAGCGGCACAACCTCCCCCTTCTATACGACTCTGGAACAAATACCCACATCCATTAATCTACGCTCGGAAGTTATCGACATCTTCAACTCGGTCCTAAATCGAACCAAAGCTAGACATCTACATCTTACTCCAAATCGAATAAATTGGCCTGATCAATTTTTACCAACCGACCTCCTTTGACTCAACTAGGCGACGTCACCTTCAGTGCGCGTTCATCTTTTCGATTAATAAGATCAATCTTAAACGGCGCTTACCTGGAAGCCACGCCAAGTTGAAGGTTTCGCCTTGCAGTCACCGGCTAGCCCAATAAATCACATTTCATTCGAAATGACAAGCGGCACTCCGGCAATCGTTGCATCATGTCAGAAAAACACTGGCCAATAGAGCAGTCCGTCCAAAAGTACAGCAGCTTATCCTTTCGAGCTAACAGCCACAGTAAAAGCAGGCCAAAACGGGTAATCGAAGCCGGCTCGCCAAATCCTGGCTCACCAATTCTGGCTGCGCCTTCAGATTGTCACACATAATGTGACTGGTCCGGTCAGCGCCACCCATGATAGGCCAAGATCAACCTCCACCCTGAACCATCCTAAAGCTCTCCGCATATCGAAGCTTTGATCCCCTCGCAGCTTCCTCGGCCCTATTTGACAGTGCCTGACCCAACCAGAGTTCGCCATATTCGACCTGGCTCGAATGCATGGCCACAGCCTCAATTTTCTCACTAAGTCCGGAAGCTATGTCAACGATCACATCAGGAGTATTAGTCGCAGATAGTAACGCCATCTGAACCGCATGCGCAGGCAAAGAGTCGGGAAAGTAACCGTCTAGCCGCGCTGCCGGAAATGCCGCATCAAGACAAGCCATCCCTATCTCCCGATGATCCCGGTGATTAAAAAAACCGGACCCAAAAAAGACCGTCGTAGGGTCTGGACATAGGAGCACGTCAGGCCTATGATCCCTAATCTGGGCTGCTAGTTTTTTTCTAAGTTCAAGATCATTGCTGACTTCACCATCAGGATAACCTAAGGCCACCAGTTCCTTGACGCCCATGTGGTGTGCGGATCTATCCGCCTCCTCTGCCCGCAGCTTTATCTTTTCTGAAGTCGACAACAAACTCCTGTTGTGCGCACCTTTATCTCCTAGGGTACAGACAACCAGCCGGATGACGGAATTGGCCTTGGCCCAAGTCGCAATTGTTCCTCCACAAGAGATTTCAGCGTCATCTGGGTGGGCATAGATCGCAAGCACACGCAGCGGCACATCTTTAAACACTCTCAATGAAACCTACGCCTAAGGTGCATTAGAGATTACCTGACATGCACGATCTATAGATGAGTCATCGAGATCCTTGTGAGTAACCAACCTAAGCTTGCCCGGACTGATAGTCCCAGCCAAAATAGCATTCTTGTTCAAATGGTCTAGAAAACTGTTCGGGTCCTTGTGATCGAACACGACAATATTCGTGCTCACTGACGCCACATCCAGGCCGCAATCGGGGTATCTTTCACTCACCGCCAACGCTAGAACCTTAGCGCGCCGATGATCCTCAGCTAATCGCTCGACCATCGTCTCAAGAGCGACAATCGCCGCAGCGGCGATGACCCCCGCCTGCCTCATCTGCCCGCCAAGGATCTGTCGTTCAACTCGGGCCCTCGCTATGAACTCATCTCCCCCAGCGAGAATCGAACCTACTGGAGCAGAAAGTCCCTTTGAGACGCAGGACATTACAGAATCGACCTTTGAGGTGTATTCGATCGGCTTAACTCCACTAGCAATCGCTGCATTAAATAGGCGCGCACCATCCATATGAAGGGGAATTTTGCCGATGGCAGATTTAAGTTCAGCCAGATGATCGATTTTCCAAGGTCTCCCCCCAGAGGGCATATGGGTATTTTCTACACAGACCAGCGAAACATCTAATCCGAAATGCCTCTGGATCAGCAGTTCTTCACAAAGATCCCCGACTTGAAGCTCTCCGTCGACCTCCCGAATCAAGCCAAACTGGATGTTCGAATTCTTCGCTGCTCCGGCCCGCTCAAACTGGACAAGATGCTGATTCTTTCCCGCTAGCACTACACTTCCGGGTTGGGTCCAAGTCCGCAAAGCGACTTGGTTCGCCATGGTACCAGAGGGAACATAAAGTGCCGCTTCCTTGCCAACTATTTCTGCGTAAAGCTCCTCGAGCCTCCTTACCGTCGGGTCCTCTCCATAGCGATCATCACCAACTTCGGCCTGGGCCATAGCCTTACGCATCTCCGGCGTTGGCTTTGTCACGGTATCCGAGCGTAAATCAATCAAATCCAGTGC
>JAKBHQ010000133.1 GCA_021836665.1 Thermoplasmata archaeon | reverse complement strand
TTATGGGAGATTTGAGGCAGAGTATCCAAATGAGCTCTGGGTGGGTGACGCCCTACATGGCCCAGTAGTTGGAGATAAGAAGGCTATTCTGTTTTGTTTTCTAGATGATCACTCTCGTTTAGTTGTATCTCACCACTGGACCTACATTGAAGATACTCTATCAGCCGAAGGAGCACTGAGGCGTGGGATCCTGTCTCGAGGACTCCCAAAGACCGTCTATCTAGACAACGGAAGTCCATTTGTCTCTCGTCAGCTACTTAGAGCACTTGGCATACTTGGCATACGACTTGTCCACTCAAAACCAGGACGTCCGCAAGGTCGAGGTTATGGAAAGCTAGCCGTTATGTGAAGTGGAGACGGAGAATTAGGGTCAATGGCCATTTCCCCTTGAAATTGCTTCACATAACGATCAGCTCAACTCACTTACATAGAGACTTCAACCAGATGAGGAGATCGGTGTTTTCTTGCCAAATAGGCATCGTCACTGACGCTGCACTAGGGTAGGCAGCTTCTAACGCCTGACGCTTCATTTCACTGTCAGCTCGGGCATAGACCTCGGTGGTTGTAACGCTAACATGCCCCAACAAATCTCGGATGTAGATTAAGTTTACGCCAGCTTGAAGCAGGTGCATCGCCTTGGAATGCCTCATCACATGAGGAGATAGAACCGAAGGAATCCATTCAGGATGCTGATCTCGGGCTTGATGAGCGTACTTGTTCAAAAGATAGGCGATACCAGCCCGCGTGAGCTTATTTCCCGAGCGGCCGGGAAATAATGGCCTGAGACTCCGTTGGGTTCCACGGAGATTCGCTTCCTCGATGTACTGTCCTAGCAATGCTGAGGTAGGAGTCATCAAAGGTACAATCCGTGTTTTGCTGCCTTTGCCGGTTAGTTGAATAGTTGCAGGCGCAGTTAAGCGAACGTCCTCAATCCGCAGATCTGCCAGTTCTTGTACCCGGGCTCCTGTATCGTACAACAGACTTATCAGCACGAGATCCCGGCGACCTGTCCGGGTCGTACGGTCTGGGCAGGCTAAAAGCGCTTGGATTCCTTCTAAGGGGAGGTATGCAATGGTTGATTGCGGTTGTCGTTTACGCGGTATCGCGAGGATTAGTTGACAATGATACAGTTGCGTCGGATCCTCGACTTGGAGATACCTAAAAAAGGCATGAACAGCCGCCAAACGGAGGTTGCGGGTAGCTACGGCACACCCGCGGGTCGTTTCCAGCCAGTCCAAGAAGGTCTCGATGCACTCCGGGGAGAGAGTATCGAGAGTCACCCGTTCTGGCGCTATATGGTCGATCGCCTCCAAAAAGCGCAGGAGTAAAGTAAAGGTGTCGCGATAAGATTGCACGGTATTAGGACTAACGCCCCGTCTGCTAGTCAAGTGTTGTCCTAAATAACGACTCAAGTGATAGGCGAAATCGGTTGGTTTCACGCTCATTCCCAAGCCACCTCCGGAATCACCCAGCTGGACGTGCGGTCAACTTGGTCCCGAATTTCGGGAAAGCAATCCGCTGTGAGCCGAACGTATTGTTCAGTGGATATAGCTGAGCTGTGACCTAAGTAAGCGGACAACACTGGAAGTATGGTGTAGACATCCACTCCTCTATCCACCGCGGCTTTAAGAGTGTGAACAGCGAAAGAATGCCTCAGGTCGTGCAAACGTGGACCTTTGCTTTTCCCACCATGGGAAATCCCACTCCGCCACAGAACTTCCCGAAAGCGGCGATATACATTGTCTCGAGTCAACGGTCCACCATCGTGCTGGCAAAAAAAATAGGTATCTCGTATTTTATCGGGATGAGCAATATCGCCATATTGGCGACAGACCTCCGCCAAGGAGGGACTCATTGGCACAAGGCGGTCTTTGCCAAATTTGCCCTGGCTAATTTCGAGCACTCCGTCATCCCAATGCACATGTCGATTCTCGAGTTTGAGAGCTTCTGAGATACGAAGCCCACAGCCATAGAGCATCCGCAAGACTATGGGCATGACCATAGGGAGGGTGGACCGATGGCATGGCATCAATCGATCGGCTGCTGTGAAGATGCGGTCAAGCTCAGAGGTCGTAAAGATATACGGTACAAAGGTATAGTGGCTTGTTGTCCTTTCTGGGATGGGAATAGACGCTTCATAACCCATGATATTGAGATACAAGGCAAATTGCCGGAGGACATAGATTCGACGGGATCGTGTTCGCAGTCCTGCCATCGTCCCTTGGGCCCTCCATGCGTCAACCAGTTCATCAGTGAGAGCGACTCGCTCTAAAGAGAAGGTTGTGGTCATGCGGGCAAAGCGGTGCAGTTCATCTGCTTCTGAGATATATTTGAACCCCATCGAACGTTTGAAGGCGACAAAGTCAACAATGAGATCCGCGAAAATTCCTTCATAATCACTCATGCGTAAATCCCTTTCCACTCAGCCCGTAAGGATGGAACAGGTAGTGCTAGGATGCGCAATTGTGCCAGGTCAATCGTTAAATAAATGGCTGTGGTCTCACTGTCTGTGTGTCCCAAAACGGCAGAAATCACCGGTAACGCGGCGTCGTGATGTAGCATCGCACTAGCGAGACTATGGCGTAAGGCATGGGGGCCGTGTCTCTTTCCGCAAGGAATAGTGATCCCAGCTCTCCTCATATATTGCGTGACGATGCTATGCAGTGTCGGTGACGTGAGTGGCCCAATAGGAGCGCTAAGGCGCAGAAAGACGACATCGGTATTGATGGTGGGACGGCCATACTTCAGGTAGTCGATGACCGCTTCTCCAACTTCGTTGAGCAATGGCAGAACTAGTGCGTTTCCGGTTTTGCGTTGTGAGATGGCTAGCGTATTCGACTCCCAATGGAAATCGCTAAATGTCAACTGGCAGATATCGGAAGCTCGCAGCCCTAACCGGCTTGCGAGCAGCAGTATGGCATAATCGCGTCGTCCTTTTGGATTACAGCGATCGACCGCAGCCAACAACCGTTCGATATCTTCGGGCGGATACGCAGACGGAACATGTGCCCGCTTTGTTCCACGAACCGGAGGTACGAAGACTGAGAGGTCTCGGGTTACGTATCCTTGGGAATGAAGATATCGGAGGAAGGTCCGGAAAAGGCTAGCAGTGCAATACAAGGTGCCAGATCGATATTGGTCGGCTGTCACACGCAAGAAATCCGTGATTTCCCGAGCCCCCAGTTCTGCGGGCGTTACAATATTCTCAGTTTTCAGATATATTGCTATGCGTCGTAGATAAATCATGTGAAGTTCAATAGTTCGGCTCGTGAGCCCAATTTGCTTTTCATGCATCAGAAAGGCATCTATGATAGGTCTCCAGGGCTCAGCAAAAGGCTCTGGCTCGTTGCGACGACGAATGAAAATCTGCTCATGAGCTTGGAAATCGGCGAGTATATCAATAGCTCGGAGACGGTCTTGATCTGCTGGAGACAATGCAGAAAGAGACTGTGTCACAAGACCATACCGGTGAGCTAAAAAGGCCACTCCAACATCACGGGTAAAGTAGTCGAGACCCTGTTGCACAAGGTACTCTTTCAGATTGTTCCATGTGCGGTCAATACCTTTTAACGACAGTTCTGTATATCGAGACTGCAGCAGGGCTTTTCGCGTTGCATCGATTAGCTCGTTAGCAGTTAGGGTTGCTTCCATTAATTAACCTCCCAATCGTGGAAATTGCGCAGTTGCGCTATTTCAATGTGGAATATTATGTGAAGCAATTTCAAGGGAAAATGGCCATTGACCCTAATTCTCCGTCTCCACTTCACATAACGGCTAGCTTTCCATAACCTCGACCTTGCGGACGTCCTGGCTT
>JAKBHQ010000359.1 GCA_021836665.1 Thermoplasmata archaeon | reverse complement strand
TAAGTGGCTATTTGCTCCTTATGACTGTGCTGCGTTGCTCTACAGGCAGCCAGAGCTCGCCGCAGAGGCCCATACCCAAAAGGCTGGCTATCTGGATGACATCAACGACGTTCCTGAGTGGAATCCAGGTTCCTACGCTTACCACCTAACCCGAAGGGTTAGGGGACTCCCCTTTTGGTTCTCACTCGCCACCTACGGTACGAAGCGGTACGAGGACGCTATTGAGTACACCCTCGAGCTAGCCGATTTCACCGCCGATTACATCCGCAGTAGTGACCACCTTGAGCTTGCGATTGAGCCGGATCTGTCGGTTGTAGTCTTTCGGCGGCTCGGTTGGGAGAGTGCTGACTACGAGCGTTGGTGTGCGGATCTCTTGGAGAAACAGATCGCCTTTGTCCTTCCTACGACACACAGGGGTGAGCGTCTAATGAGGTTCTGCTACGTGAATCCGAATACTACCCACGAAGACATAGTGCTCGTTCTCGATTCGATGAAGTAGCGGTACTTCAGTCGGTGTTCGATAGCGACAAGGTCATGATCTCTGCTCAGCCGTTGAAGGTGTCTGTGAGGACACCTTTGGTGGTTGGCTCTAGTAGAGGCGATGGAGACGATCATCTTTGACGGATTGTGTTTTCTGTCGAGTGCTAAAGGACGGCGAGTCGCTGGAGATGAACCAGTTCTCCTTTGTTGTCGAGGACACGTATCCCTCTTCGCCGGGCCATAGATTGATCATCCCAATTAGGCATGTTAATGACCCCTTTGAATTGAACGATTCTGAGTTGAGTTCTATGTTTGAATTAGCCCGCAGTTCCACAAGTTCGCTGAAGTCATCGGATCCGTCGGTAGAGGGATTTAACATCGGATTCAACGTCGGTGGTGTTGCCGGACAGACTGTTGAGCACCTACATTTGCACATTATTCCGAGGCGCTCGGGCGACGTGTCAGATCCGAGGGGCGGGATAAGGTGGGTCCTTCCTGCCACCGCTCCATACTGGATTAAGTTCTAGGTTTATGGCTAATTCGTGGAGCTGGATCGAGGTCAGGCGGCCGGTTCGTTCTGTGCTGCATCGGCTCGGTTGAGTTGGAACGATCATGTTTTGATGAGCTGCCCGAGGTTAATTCTTTTCAGTTAAGTGATGTTCAGTTTTCCAGGGTCACTTTGGGTTGGTTTGAGGTTGCCTCTTGATTGCTTTGATTTGGTTCCGGTGTGGGTCGGTTTGGGCCCAAGGCCGGTGGTTTCTTGATTCGTTTTTAAACTCGAACCTTTTGTGTCGAAGGTTGTTTTATCTGGATACAGCGTCGGCTGTTGTCATATTTTGGTTGGTCGATTGTTTTCTAATTGACGATGATGCTTTGGCTCGCTAGGCTAAGCGCTAATATATGAGTTCCTTAGTCCTATTTGGACTGATTGATTCATTGGGGGAGTCACGGAAAGAACTGCTTTTGCTGCAAGGCTCGATGAGGCTAGAGCCGCTTTAGAGCTGTCTGAGTTTGAGATTAAGCTAAAGCAGGCGGTTGCACCATTGACCATTGATTTCGGGGCGATGTCGATTTTTGGGCTTTTGATGGCGACCTCAGTAAGGGTGCGGCACGAGATCGAAAAGACGCAGTTGTCCGGGAGCGACCTCTCCTATACCGCTATCTTGGTCTTGATGGTGCTCGAGTTTAGGGGTGAGATGGAAGCCTACCAACTCGCAGATCGGGTTGGTATATCAAAAGGCACCCTCACCGGGGTGATCAAGAGGCTCGAATGCAAGGGTCTGGTCACGAGGCGGGTGCACCCACTTGACCGCAGGCGGGTCATTTTGGCCAATACCGATACTGGATCAAAGACCATTCTGCACTATATCCCGGCCATTAATGCCATGGAAGAGGACGTAGTTTCCGCACTTGAGCCGGAGGAGTCGGAGCAGCTGATCGTCCTCCTTAGGAAGCTGCACCGATCGGCCCTGCGAGTGTCGGGCAGTAACTGGGACTGAGTCATCTGGCTTACTCGCCGATTTGCTCCATTGGTGGGGCCTGGTTTGAGGTCGCCCAGTTAGAAGAGTGGGTCCACCGAGGCAGTAGGCGGACTAGCTGCCTCGGTGGTGTGGGTAGGAATAAAACTTGTCGATTCGGGGCCAAAGACCCATTGTTTTAGATCTGAGCCCCTGTCAGCTTCTCGATGTGCACCTCGGAGATTTCGCAGATGTCAACGACGCTGCTCCTGTAGGCTGGATCGATGTACTGGATGGACTCGGCCTCGATGGGGGGTATCGGGTTTGGATGCCGCTCTTTTATTGCCCGAGCGCATGCAAGCATCGTCGCCGATGAGCACCTAGCGGTGAGACGCCATTCCCGCTTCTCGGTTACAATCCCGTCGACGTTGGCGAAGGTTATGTTTGGTCCGGCAATATCTACCGTCGCAGCCTTCTTTGTTCTGACTAGGTTTGCAGCGGTCTCGGTCAGCCAGTCAAGCTGATCCGAGGACGTCGTCACCGTCCAGATCTCTTGGGTGTCCGGATCGGGCCTCCTGAAATGATGATGCTCCTTCACGATTCAATGTTATGTCAAAGCGCGCCTTAAAGGTAGGGGATTTATGCCTAAATGGATTGCGAAATATATTTAGCTTCTCTAGTACCATTGGGGACTTATGACTCATTCATAAAGTGAGTTATTTCCCCAAAGCCAAGTGCTCCGGAGATCACAGCAAGTCCGTTTGAGTGGGGAGTATTTTTCTCCAGAACGTGTTTGCTATGTCGTATTAGCTGCAACAAGGGTATTTATGGCGATGAGGGCCCGGCAGGAGTCACTGGGTGAAGTGACATAGATGTATCAGTCGTCGCCAGGAGTTAGCGAACATTTGGTAGTTATTGGTGCAATTGAGTTAGGTAATCTAAATCATTACCCAGCAGACGACACGGTTTATAAGCACGATCACTCCAGGTCAGTGTGAGTCTATTGGAGTTATTGCTTCGCAGCGGTTTGTCTAATTCGGCACCAAGCTGGAGTTGTCATAGCTGACTGATAGGGCTACCAAAGATCAATTCGCCTTTAGGTGTTCGGCCTAGGTGACCCCTAGATGAGGAAGTTGAGCGATCCGACAACCCTCGATCCGAGTTCGAGGTCGCCGGAGACCTTGATCCGTGACTCGTAGTCCGCCCCGCCGTCCTTGCGTCCCCCGATCAGCCTCGTAAATTCGATGAATCCGACTTCGAGGGTGGTAGTTGGCTCAGAGGTGAGATTGAAGTCCAAGGTTGCCTTTTCTTGGACTACGACATCGAAGGCACTCTGCTGACCACCGGTAATCCTGAACCTTACCACCGAACCTTTTTCTGCCTTTGCCTTCTTGCCGACGACAAATCCCATACCCGAAATCGATTCGTGAAGAGAGACCTCTGCGGCGCCACCCTGGTCGTAGAAGTCGAGGGATGCGGCTTGGCGGATGTCCTGTTCGTGCATGTAGCAGTCGAAGATCCTTATCTGCATGAACCTGGCGTAAGGGGCTTCACCGACGGGCGAAGGGCCGAGTTTCATGAACTCCTCCTGGTCCATCTTCTCGATCGCAGCCTTACGTTCTTCTGCTACCCAGGCGAGTTTGTCGAGGACCTCCCTCTTGCTCCACCCCCTCATCGACTCGATCCACTGCTGGTTCATCTCGCCAATCGGGTTCTTTACGATCGATCGATCGATCTGATCGGAGTTGGGTGTAGCCATCCCCAATAGGGAAAGCTCGGTGCCTATAACGTGGGCGAAGTTATCCTTGATGCTCCATCCGGGGCAGGAGGTAGCATTGGACCACTTGGATTCTGCTATCTCCTCACCAACCTCGAGCAGC
>JAKBHQ010000235.1 GCA_021836665.1 Thermoplasmata archaeon | reverse complement strand
AACTTACGCTCGGCTTAGTATCGGGATCACTGGTGGCTAGCCTCAAACTCAATGCTATCTTTCTCCACAATAATAGAGCTGGCTCACTATGAGGTCGCTTACGGACTGCCCTCACAGGCACCTCCGGGCTAACGGACCAACTTCACAAAATACAGATGCCAAACTCGACGTAGTTGCATACTGATGATAGTTCTATGGCGAAGATCTGACTGCTAGGTGCTTTCCGAGCGATCCTGCGCAAATCAAGAAATGGAATTTTGAGTTGAGCAAGCACCCGGTCCTAACGGGGCAACGCAGTGAGCCGGAAGTTCTTACTTCTCACGCCGACCGCAAACATTATATTGCCGCCCCGAAGTGAAACAACTTCCGTTAGCCCGCCGTACTGAACTTGTACTTATCGCCCAAGTTTCAGCTGAAAACGCTAACGGAATCAATGTGGGCTCAATTTCTCCTCCTATATCAATAGTTGAACCTTGGCGTCTTGCGCGTCGAGTAAAAGCATCCTGCCCTATTCTGGTTGAAGTGATACTGACCTTAAACCTTTCGACTGAAGTCGATGGTCACTGTCTGAAAATGTTTTTCGTAAAAAGGTTGTCACCACTTTCTAAGCTTCCCTTATGCTTATCATAAGACAGCGGATTGACGGCTGGTAAACGCTTGGAGCTTCACATATTTGGGCAAAGGTGCTTGAGCATCGAGATCGATACCTTCTACAGCACTGCGGCAGTCCCAGCAATCACTCGACCATTTCTTGCCAATTTGAACTTGAAACGAATCAATTCATTGATTATTCCTGCTGTTAGTCCTCACGCAGGGCATGACGTGCCCTCCCCAGTTCAATGACGCTCAGCGTTCTAGTCGTGGGCCTTGGATCGATAGGCCAACGCCATGCGAGAAACCTTCGTTCAATTCTGGGCAAAAACCTCGTACTTTCAGCGCTTCGCTCCAAAAGAGGAGGGTTCGTGATTGCGGATCAACGCGCCTTGAGTAGCAGTGATCCCGAAGCGGACTGTGATGGTGGAGTGTATACAGATCTTGACAAAGCCCTAAATGTGAAGCCCGACATCGTTGTTGTATGTAATCCAACTAGCTTGCATATTGAAGTGGTAAGAGCCGCCGTGCGGTCAGGTGCAGCGGTCTTCGTTGAGAAGCCCATTTCAAACGATTTGCGGGGCCTAGCCGAGCTGGCCGATTTCGTAAAAGAGAAGGGCACAATTGTGGGCGTAGGCTGCCAAATGCGGTTTCATCCTGCGCTTATTTCACTTAGGGCATTACTAAAGGACGAGGCATTGGGCAAACTCATAGCTGTGAATTCAGTGCAAGCCGAATACCTACCGTCCTTTCATCCGTACGAAGACTATCGACACTCCTACGCAGCTCGCTCGGACCTTGGTGGCGGAGTAGTCCTCACCCAGATTCATGAGATTGACTATTTACAGTGGCTGTTTGGACTGCCAACAAGCATTTTTGCGGTTGGCGGACACATTAGCGAATTGGAAATCGATGTAGAAGACTCTGCTAGCACTCTGTTCGCTTTTGAGAATGATGGAAATCCTCTAGCGGTTCACCTCCATACCGACTATCTTCAACAGCCACCGATTCGTAAATGCTTGGTCATGGGGATCAAAGGAATAATCGATGTGGATTTTCTGAAGCCATCTCTTATCTGGACGAACAGAAAAGGTGAAGTTGAATTGGCGGAGTACTATCCAGGATTCACGCGTTCTCAAATGTACTTGGACGAAATGCGACACTTTCTTGCTGCAGCCCGAGGAGACCAGGAGGTAATGGTTGGACTATCGTACGCCATCGACACTACGAGAATTGCGTTGGCGCTCCGACATTCGCTTAGCAGCGGAAGGCTCGAATACCTCTAGCGAATTAGCCAACAAACTAGCCAGAGACGATACAGAGCGCAGCTCAGTCAGCTTGAATCAATCCGGTGATTACCTACTGGTTAGTCCGGACTGGGATGAGCGACTTACGGAATACCCATGGCGCCATTTCCACATTACTACTTGTAAGGGATGAATACCGTAGTATTGTACTGGACCAGGCGTCCGGTAATTAGTCTTTTGATCCCTTCTGTTTCGACCGGAAGAATGTACTCTGAGTCAGAGGCCAATTGAACTGATCTTGGTAAGTGTGAATACAGAAGCTCGGGGATTCCAAGCTGGTGGATTGACCTCACTACGGCACGTGTGTCGTTAGAGACTCCGAATATCTCCACCTTGGGTGGGCGTGTGTCGAATTGCGCATTGGCCCACTCTTGGGACACTCTGACGAAATGGTCTAATTGGTTTAAGCCTAGGGAAATTGAGTTGAGCAAGTTTTCTCTGCCTTGCAAAACGGTGCTCTTTACGTAGTCGAGGGCTTCCCTAGAATTGCCTTGAGCGATGCCCATGCCTTTCGTTGTATCCTGCCCTATGATAGTTAGTGGAGGACCGTCAGAAAGAAGAATTACGGGGCAGCCGCATAGCAGTGCCTCACCTACCAGGGCCGTGTTCTCATAGCAATAGAACACCTCGCTTCTCTGGAAAAGTTTTGCTATTTCTATCGGCTCCATGTCCTGTGTTATTTCGGTGCTGCTTGCGGTGTCATAAAGCAACTTCCCGCCGAGGAACCTGTGCTTGAGAGAGTAAAAGCATGACCCCTCACGTCGCACTGGTGTATCTGGTAGGTCGAAATGTTCCAAATCCCAAGGCGCCAAAGTAAGAGTCAGGCCACCGAATCTTTCATCTGAAAGCTCTTTGGAAAAGCCAACCACTAGCTCACTCTCTGCATATGAGGTGTCACCACCAATTAGGCCAGGAAAATTTAGCACATAACGGGCGACTAACGAAGCGTCGAGCGGATTGCCAGCGACTATTTCTGGGTAAACGACGATCGGAGTCAAGCCGGACGAGATATGGGCTTCGAATATCTCTCTGTCTAGCCTGGGTGCTAAATAGTTTGGCGCAGTAACCAAAAGTGGGTCCGTTTGGTCATATGGAAGAAGAAATGCCAGATTGCCTTTGCTGTTGAGCCTGTCGCAAAGGTAATGAAGTACCTTGATCCCCATAGACCTACGGTTATATGATGGTGCCACAATGTAGTAAGGATGTTGCAGGGCTATACCTCGATTCCAATGTTATGGTTACAATTTATCTCTGACCTGATTTCCTAGTGATCTGAATTTAATTGAGGCAATCGCTGTGTTCGGCTGGGAATCCGCAATTTACTTTCCTCCCAGAGATGCCTTGGCCCTCCTTCCCGTCTTTGTTGGTTGGGTATTGGGTGGGGAACTGGGTCAGTCGGTGATCCACTAATTGTTTTGTGCGCACTTCCGGATTGACGGCTTCGGCATTATTAGTGAAAAAGTTCCATTACCTTACCAGCTACATTATTATGCAGTATTCGGCATAATAACCAACCCAGAGGGTACTCTTACACCTATTTCCGAAGAGCCAATTAGGTATTCGAGAATGCTATTCGGGTGCAAATGACGAACCATGCGTAATTTCTGGCTTCTTGCATCCCTCATCCAGGTGGCCCTCATGCCGTCTGACGAGTTTCTTTCCGAACTCGCCAATATCCGAGGAGTCGATCAAGAGAGGCTCCACTAAATGAAAACCGAAGTCTCTTCTAGAGATCCAGGCGCACTATCGGATTAATGAGGCCAAGCCGACAAGCTGCTTCAACTATCGAATTAGCTCGGATGAACGAACACGCAATGATAGGCGTGCTACCAGAGCTAATGGAGCTTGGAGCCATAACTGGTACTCCACCGAACCGGAAACCCCACCGCGTTGGATTTCCGTCCACATATGCCACCGCTTCCCGC
>JAKBHQ010000481.1 GCA_021836665.1 Thermoplasmata archaeon | reverse complement strand
GATCTCCGTGCGTTACGATAGCGTGGATTGATCCTGGCCCAAGGAGTCAGAGGCTCGAAGTTTTGCCTCCTCGGTTGCGTAGTAGTTCGCTTTGAACTGAGGCCGGTGGGATCATACCCAGTGCCCATGGAGACGGCGTCGATTGAACCAATCCACGCAAGGACAAGGTAGCCCACTCGAGATCGACGATCCCTTCAAAGGTCCCATGGGGGTAGACCAGCTCGGTCTTGTAGAGACCATTGGTCGTCTCGGCTAGAGCATTATCATAGGAATCCCCGGTGGTGCCTACCGAGGCGGTCAGCCCCGCCTCCTTGAGCGCATCGGAGTATCTGATGGACAGATACTGTACTCCGCGATCTTAAATGATGAATGCATTCGTTCAACTGTGCCCGCCTTGCATTAAGGGCCATGAGAAGAGCATCGGTTGCCAGATCGCTCCTAAGCGACGCTGAGACCTTCCACCCGATGATCATTCGCGAGAACACGTCAACGATAAAGGCGACATAGCCCCAGCCGACCCTGGTCGGGACATACGTTATATCCGCCACCCAAAGCTCATTTGGAGCGCTGGCGCCCAAGTCTCGTTTCACCAGGTCGACCGGGCGATCGGCCATCTTGAGACGGGATCGTGGTTCGGACGTAGCCTCGTCCCCGCCTGGCGCCTTGTAGCCCCAACTCGCCAATGTTTCGCTCAACGCTACAGCGTGCTACCTGGATCCCCTCGCGCTTGAGGGCATGGGCACACCTTCTCGGCTCCATAGACCGAATAGTTCTCGGCGTGGATACGGCTGATGGCACTTTGGAGCTCGACATCGCGTTGGGTTCGAGCTGAAGGCTTTCTCGCTTTGGCTGCGTAGTAGGTTGAGGGAGCGAACTGGGCAACTCTACCGATCGGTTGGACTCCCCACCTGCCTTTGTTGGCATCGATGAAGGCGACTACTTGTGAGCGTGTCTTCTTGATACCATGCGTCCAACTCGCGGTCGTTGAAAACCGAGGCCGCGCCCAGAATCTCATTGGCTCGTTTGAGCTCTTCGTTCTCACGTTCGAGCTCACGCATTCGCGCTTTGGCATCTGTGGTGATCCCAGCACGAGCTCCCGTGTCGATCTCAGCCCTGCGGACCCAGTGCCGAAGTGTCTCTGGGGTCATGTGCAAGCTTTGATGCTACTGACTCAATTGCTGCCCACTGCGATCGGTGATCGACAACCATGCGAATGGCCCTCTCCCTTACCTCCGGCGAGTATCTCGTTACTGTTCCCATAGCTCCATCCTCTCAAGGTTAGGAGTCTCTATAAAAACCGGGGTGGTTCAGGGTAATGAGACAGGTTCGGACTGGGTGGGGCGTTGTCGGACACAATCGATGGGTGAAAAGTTGGGTCACCGACCTTCGGACAGGAGATCGGGTTGTCCCTAGTTGAGGACTATCGAATCGTGGACAAGGAGTTGAGGGCCAGAACATAACGCAGGCTGGCGACTGACACGTCGATGGACCTTTTCGAATCGAAAACCACAGAGCGCAGTCATTGGGCAAGCCGTGTTCAAGCTGTCCTGTCCCGGCTAAGCAGCAGCTAGACTGGGGCTGAGCAGAAAGGTCGGAGACAGGTGGTGTCTGATCGTATCACAATTGACCCTTCGCAATGCAATGGTCGCCCATGCATTCGTGGCATGCGGATTAGAGTGCAAGACATCCTCGAACTGCTTGTAGCTGGTGCGACGAACGAGGAGATCCTAGAGGAGTACCCCTATCTGGAACTAGACGACATCAAGGCTGCCCTCCATTATGCCGCAGTACAGCTGGATCATCCGGTGCTCTTTGTTGCATAATGCAATTTGTCGTAGATGCGCAGCTTCCACCCGCTCTGGCTCGTTGGATCGCCTCTCAGGGTTATGACGCACGACACTTGGTGGATCTTGGCATGCTGGGAGCCAAGGATCAAGAGATCTGGGAGCTCGGGCGCCACGAAGGTTCAATCATTGTTAGCAAAGATGGCGACTTTGCCGCGCTAAGCCTTTCTGACAACCAGGGTCCGTCTGTCGTATGGCTTCGTTTGGCCAATTGCCGCACCCCAGAACTGTTAAGGATCCTCACCCCACTGTGGCCGTTGGCCATTGCTCGACTAGCAGATGGCGAAAGACTCGTGGAGCTTAGAGGGTAACGGCGAGTCAATAGGTCACTGCCCGACCGTCGGGCCTTATCGGATCTGCAGTCGGGCGGTCGGTGTAGCAAGCTATGACTCGCATCCGTATACGAGGTATACACAAATGTTGTGGATACCTCGCTTTCTGCCATGCAGGCCTCCAACTTCGAAGCAGGTGTTGGACGTCTCGTGGGCTGTAGCGTTGTGAGTTTTAGGACCCCTGACCCAGTGGGCGCTAAGGGACTCGAACCCCTGGCCTGCTGGTTGTAAGCCAGCACGAAGTTGTCCGAATCCGTAGTCATAGCGTCTGAGTACGTCCCATTTATGCAGCTCGTTGAAGTCATTTGGCACGGGCGGTGAGACAGCCTCGGACTGGACGGTACGTTCTCGGACACAATTGTTGGGTGAAAAGTTGGGTGCGACGCATCGAGACTACCGCAGTAAAGGTGCCCACAACCTCGTATGCCAGACCGTCTTGTCAGACATTCAAACCAGTCCCCATCATCAACTTGATTCCCGCAATTCCACAACCGCCACATCTGGCTGTCCCAAATATGTCACCAACTCTTTATGCTTCCTAATGATTGGAGAGGCCATATCTCGCCAACGGCAATTTGATATCTGCAAGACAATCACCTTGGGTGGCGGACCATGCAATGCGGCAAGTTCGCTAAAATCGCTATCTCTCGTTACTATGACAAAATTACTTTCACCAGCGAACGACCAAATCTCAGCATCCTTTGCACCTTCGAGTCCTACGAAGCTAACGTGAGAACTTTCCGGAAAATAAGGCTCCAACATTCCAAGCATGCGACGCGATAGATTTTCATCTAAGAGCAGCTTCAAGCAGTAACACTCACGCTACGATGTTCTCGTTCAGCAGCATATGCCAGGCAGGCCAGAATATCTTCTGGCTCCAGTTCCGGATAGTCTTCGAGGATCTCCTCATGTGCCATACCTGAAGCCAACATGGACAGGACGTCGTAGACCGTAACGCGTAGTCCGCGGACGCAGGGCTTCCCGCTCCGCTTCCCGGGTTCTATAGTGATGCGTCCGAAGGTATCGATTTCGATTCCTCATTTCACTGGCTAGAGACATTCCCCAACTACTACTGTATCTGCTTCACTTTCACCATGCGACACTTACCTCCAACTGAAGCTGCCCTCAGAACTAGCATTGCCTTTTCTGAAGCCCAGCCTGCAAACAGGGATGTCGCGCCGACTGTGTTGATCCCCGAGCTCCTGGTAATGTCGAACCATCGTTGGGCTAAGGTTACCCCAGCCATTCTCACGCCATGCCGCGATCGCGTCATTGATAGTGGTTGAGGAGTTCCAGGCAAGCTCCGACTCGATCAGCGGTGCAGGTTTATCCTCTAGATCAATCACCAGCCGTACGAGTTCACGCTCAGCCTGTCATCTCGTGCCGTGGAAACGGACATAGCGATGCTTGATCTTGCCGAGGCTGTCTCGTCCAATGAAAACTCGGAGCTCCCAGGTGTCCTGCCGAGCCACGAGGCACATTCTTTCTGCCATCAAATCCTCCAACTTCGAACCTCTTGTTGGGTTTGTCGGTGGGAATTAGTCTTGTTAGTTTTAGGAAACATGATCTGACCTGGTGGGCGCTAAGGGACTCGAACCCCTGACCTGCTGGTTGTAAGCCAGCCGCTCTAACCAACTGAGCTAAGCGCCCGTGTCGCCGTT
>JAKBHQ010000314.1 GCA_021836665.1 Thermoplasmata archaeon | reverse complement strand
GGAGTGCTTTTCTTGTTGCACTAGGAGCTAATTGAAAGTGAAATTCAGCATCAATGCGGCAAGAGACAGGCTGTCGAAGCCCATTTTCAGTTCAATTGCCCTAGCGGGAATAGTCGGTGGGATCGGGGTCGCTACCTTCTCCTCACCGAGTGCGGCGGCAGCTCAATCAAGCTACTCGACTGGTAGCACTTCGATCACTTATAAGGCCCCTCCGACGAACCTCGTTTCGGAGGGTAAGGCGATTTTTGAAGAGAACTGCGCTAGCTGCCACGGCGGGCTCGCTCAGGGTTCTGCTCGCGGTCCAAATCTTCAGGGTTTAGGGGCGGCGACTATCGACTTTTGGGTCTCGACCGGCCGGATGCCACTCGCTGACCCGACGATCCAAGCGATTCAGAAGCCGTCTCGTTTCAACCGCCAACAGACCCTCGCAATCGACTCTTACGTCGTGTCTAAGGCTCCGGGTGGACCGGCGATACCCGACGTCAATCTTCCATCTGCGAGCCTCTCTCGGGGAGAGAGTCTCTTCGCTACCAACTGTGCGGCTTGCCACACCATAACCGGTGCTGGCGACGCTCTGGCTAACAATGTCTATGCACCGTCTCTTATGCCGGTTGACCCTACACAGGTCGCCGAGGCGGTTCGAACTGGGCCAGCTAACATGCCCCGCTTCGGTCCTGGGACCCTCACTAACGCCCAGGTTGCCGATATTGTCAAATACGTCATGTACCTCCATCATCCAAACAATGCCGGAGGGATCGCTCTTGGCCACGTCGGTCCTGTGACCGAAGGCTTTATAGGAATTTTGGTGGGACTTGGTGCTGTAATGCTGTTCGGCTTCTGGATCGGAGGAAGGTCTCATTGAGCACCGCCCATAACGTTGAGGGGCAGCAAAGTGATGCCCCGATAGTTTCGAAAAAGGTCGAAAGGGTCATTTCGATCTCTTTTCTGATCTCCTTTTTGGCAACCATCGCACTGGGTGTCGTGTTTTGGCAAGGAGGACAGCCTCAACTGGAGGGTGCTTTCCTGTGCGTCGGCCTGCTGGGTATAGGCGTTGGGGTGGTTAGCTGGGGTAAGTACCTCGTTCCCCAAGGCCCCTTTGTCGAGGAGAGGGAAGAGTTAGAGTCTGGCGAGGACGACAAGGTCGCCTTTGAAGCTTCTCTCGCTAGGGGAACTAACGAACTGACGAGAAGAAAGGCGCTGACGAGGCTCTTAGCCCTTTCCCTCGGTGCTTTGGGCGTCATTCAGCTCTTCCCATTTCTGCGCTCCCTTGGACCGCTTCCGGGCAAGACCTTGACCTTGACGGATTGGACTCCAAATGCTCGGCTGGTAAAACCAGATGGTTCGGCTGTGCGGGTCACCGACCTCGAGGTCGGCGGAGTGCTGACGGCCTTTCCAGAAGGCTTTGCGGGTAGCGCTATCGATCAAGTCGTCCTGGTGAGGCCCGCACTGGAAGACATCGTTACCAGGCCTGGCAGGGAGACTTGGGGTCCCCAGGGCTATATCGCATTTTCTAAGGTCTGCACTCACGCCGGCTGCCCGGTAGGTCTCTACCAACAGCTGACGCAGCAGTTGCTATGTCCGTGCCACCAGAGCCTTTTTGACGTGCTGACCGGGGCGACGCCAGTTTTCGGACCGGCTCCTCGTCCCCTGCCTCAGCTGCCGCTGAAGATCGACTCTTTGGGATTTATCAGAGCTCAGGCTGGATTCGATGAGCCGATCGGTCCTGGATTTTGGGAGAGGGCCTAGATGGCGAAGGACACCGTGACAAATAAGACGACCGACTGGTTGGACGAGAGACTCGGCGTTGCAAAGGGCTCGAAGAAGCTACTGAACAAGATCTTTCCAGATCACTGGTCGTTCATGCTTGGTGAGATAGCTCTCTACTCCTTCATAGTCCTCCTCTTCACAGGGGTCTTTTTGACCCTATTCTTTGTACCTTCCTCGAAGGAGGTTATCTACCACGGATCCTACGCCCCGATGCGGGGCCAGAAGGTTTCCGAGGCCTATGCTTCGACCCTCAACATCAGTTTCAACGTAAGAGCGGGACTGGTCATGCGCCAGATACACCACTGGGCGGCGAACGTATTCATCGCTGCGATAGTGGCGCACATGTGCCGGATCTTCTTTACCGGTGCTTTCCGAAAGCCGCGCGAAATGAACTGGATCATCGGAGTGGTCTTGTTGATCCTCGCTATAGTCAACGGCTTCTTAGGTTACTCTTTGCCCGATGACCTCATCTCCGGTACTGGTATCAGGATCGCATTTTCGATCGTGCTATCCGTCCCGGTAGTCGGAAGCTACCTGGCATTTCTACTCTTTGGTGGAAACTTCCCCGGCACCGCAATCATCCCGAGGTTCTACATCATCCATGTGTTGATCGTCCCGGGCATCATTATCGGGCTCTTGGGAGCGCACCTGGCGATGATGGTTAGGCAAAAGCACACCCAATTTCCGGGTAAGGGGCGGACTAATAAGAACGTCGTCGGAGTACCCGCATGGCCGGCTTACGCCTTTCAGGCCGGGGGGTTCTTCTTTCTGACCGCTGCGGTCTTGGCCGCGCTTGGGGGTCTGGTTCAGATCAACCCGATCTGGTTGTATGGGCCCTACATTCCTTACAAGGTGAGCTATGCTGTCCAGCCCGACTGGTATATGGGATGGTTGGATGGTGCGCTAAGGCTCATGCCGTCTTGGGAGACCGTGTTCGCCGGGCATATGATTCCGACTGTCTTCTTTCCGGCGGTTGCCCTTCCCGGAGTGACCTTTACCGTGTTGGCGCTGTGGCCCTTTATCGAAAGAAGGATCACCAAGGACAACTCGATCCACAATCTGCTAGAGCGTCCGAGGGATAATCCTAAACGAACGGCATTTGGTGCTTCGGTTCTGAGCTTCTACGTTGTACTTTTCTTCGCATCCTCTACCGATGTGCTGGCAAATACATTTAACACCTCTTTGAACTTCGTCTTGTGGTCCTTTAGGCTTTTGATATTTGTCGTGCCGGCAATCGTCTGGTTCTTCACCTTGAGCTTTGCCAAGGAGACCGCTTCGGTCTCCGACGCCGGCAAGCGAAAGAGGTTCCAGATCATCAGCAGGACAGAGAGCGGTGAATATATCTCTACTGAGGCCGACGCCTATTCCGAGGTGCACGAGGAGGAGATTAGGGAGTTGCCCGAGGCGCTCCTTGGACACCATGATCACGAGGCTTCTAAGGAAAAATCAGGGACTCAATTTTTGACCCATGTGGGGGCAAGAGGTGTGGATGCAATTTTTCGGGATCCCCACCAGTCTCATGGCAAGGACCCGAAGGAGGCATCCGATGGTGCAAATGCATAATTACTTTGGACCATTGGGTGTTTTGACCCGCGACATATTGGCAGCTGACCTCGTCACTTCCTTTATTCGATCCTTTCATCCAGATAGATTTGGACTTTAACTTTGAAGAGATCTACTATCAAAACGGCCCTTGTGAAGGGGAATTCTCCATCAAGAAAAGGGGCAAGGCGTGGTGCTAAGCTTGCGGGGCTAGCGATCAGCTCCGTAGTGCTAGCTAGCTGTTCTCCGGCCTTTGGGGCCTACCGGGGTGCAACTACGCAGGGCAGGTCCACCTTCCACCTCTTTCAGGGATTCGTTATCGCTTCGATCTTTGTCGGTGGAATCACCTTTGGCCTGCTTTTCTATGTGCTTTTGCGCTTCAGAAAAAAGTCTGACGCTATTCCCAAGCAGAGGCATTCGAACGTCAAGATTGAGATCCTCTATACGGTCATCCCGATTCTTATCGTCGTGGGGCTTTTCTTCTTTACGGTAAAGGTCGAGAATAAAGTTGACGCGCTGAGCCCAACTCCG
>JAKBHQ010000491.1 GCA_021836665.1 Thermoplasmata archaeon | reverse complement strand
ATAGCCATATTCTTTATTGCGATCGCACTGGTAATAAGCCCGTCCCGGAAAAAGGTGATAAAGCACGTCAGCTTCTGGCTAATCGGGATGTCCTTCATCGGAGGCTTCATCTTCTGGGTAGCCCCGACATACATACTTCCCGCACTGGATACGAGTTGGTCCAACTTCGCCGCCGCTCTCTTGAAAGTTGGCGGTGCCCAAATGGTAAGGTTCTTTGCGCTGCTCTTCGGTTCCGGGGTAGCGGGATACATAGTCTCAAAGCTCCTCCCTTCTCTTTAGCCTCTTTAGCCTCTCTAGCCTTGAACCTTCCTCCAAGGCCCACATTCATGACCTTTGCAAGCACACTGGCTATCGACAAGTGATCGGTCACACTGGGTTGAGCTAAAAGCAGCGCTCTAAACGATAGGTCAAGCGATATCAATCGCAAGATTCTCGATCATCGACCAAAAATGCCCATCCGTCGACCCACGGCGCCACGGCGGTCCCACCCGACAGCAAAATCTTGAAATACGGTAGCAAAGCGGTGGTCGACCGGGGTAAAGGGCTCAAGTGCTTGGGAGGTGGAGTCGAGGCCATACCGGCGCGCGACTTTTTGTTGATCTGTTGGTGCTGCCTATCAAGTGCTGCCGACGATAAGCCGACGATAAGCTTAACGCAGAGTAAACAAAGGGTTACGTATACACTAACGTACGGTAAACAAACCCGAAGGAATATCCGATGCCCGAACTGCTTATCGTTGTTGCAGCGCTCTTCGCCGTGACCGCTGGGGCCAACGATGGTAGCTCAATTTTGGCGGCCGGACTGCGAGTCCCTGGGCTGCGCCCCATAGCGAGCATCTCAATTCTATTGGGAGCAATCGTCGTCGGGCCACTCTTCCTTTTTGGTACCGGAGTAGCCACCACCCTGACCCATCGGTTAGTGCCATTCTCTCTTTCCGGCTCTGGCGAAACGGCCCTCGTTGCGGCGGCTCTCGGCTCACTCTGCGTAATATTCGTACTCAACATGGTCGGTCTCCCTTCGAGCTTGACCTTGGCGCTAATCGGAGCAATCGCTGGAGCAGGATTTGGATCGGGCCTCACGGTGAGTAGATCGACGTTACTGGAAATTATCGCCTTGGGATTGTTTGCACCCCTGTTGGCCATGGTGATTGCATTTGCCATAGCACGCTTCGCACTAGGGGCCCTAGAAGGGTCCCAGGTCACCAGGCGCACCCGCTTCTTACACGTAGTCGCATTCGCCCTGCAGTGCCTAGCCTATTCGGCCAACGGTGGGCAAAAAATGCTGGCGGTATCCGCTATCGCAGTAGGGGCGGTCTCAGGAAGTCTCATCGGAAATCCATGGTGGTTAGTTGTAGTGGTGGCCCTTCTTTTTGGAATCGGTGTTCTGACGGGGTTACGACGAATTTCAGCCACCCTCAGCCAGGGTGTTCTAGCGGTACATCTTCGACACGCCCTCGTAGCTGAAACTTCGTCATTCGCAGTTGTGATGAGCGCCAGCCTCGTCGGCGTACCACTTACCATGAGCCAATCCGTAGCCGGTGCACTGGTTGGGGTTGGGGTGAGCGAGTCTCGCCACCGTATCAGGTGGTCGGAAGTAACTCGGATCCTTGGGGCATGGTTAATCACCCTGCCAGCGAGCATGATAGTAGCGGCAGTTTTCGCTGCGGTATTGAGGTGGAGATGAGATCGAACCGACCGACGGCGTTGAAACGCTGGGGGGCGAGGGCCACGCGAGACCTGACCGGAAGGTCAAGCGGGAGATTAATTTCCCTACTTGCTGAACAACTTTCTCACACCATCGGGGGCGCCCGGCTAGTCGAAGAGCTCAGCTCATCGGGTATCTCGATCTCCGACGCGCACGACAGGATGCGCGAGCTTGAACACAAAGGTGACGAGGCCAGGGGCCGCTTGGTCAGCGAGCTGGGCCGAGTACTGACCGCTCCGCTCGACGTCGAGGATCTGTTTCGTCTTTCCAGATCCGTCGATGACGTACTGGATAACCTGAGAGACTTCGTCCGAGAGGTCGACCTTTACCAACCGTCAAGCCTTGAATTTGCGCTCCCGCTAACCCACACTCTCATCGAGGGTTTGGAATCTCTCCAGAGTGCGGTTGCGATACTTAGTGAAAATCAAGATTCGGTCAGGTTGGCGACCCTTGCCACACGAAAGGCGGCGGGTCTAACACGTCGGCTATATCAACACCAGCTAGCAGAACTCTTTGAAGAGCCAATTGACGGCGAGTCACTCAAGCGCAGAGAGCTGCTACGCCGATTGGACGTGGTGGGCCTCCGTCTGGGTGAAGCCGCTGATGCTCTCGCAGATGGTGCGCTAAAGCGCGGCCGCTGAGTCCCAAACTGGGGAATCTTCGTCAGAGACTTCGGGGCAAGCATCCCGCCGCCGATATTATCGGTCCCCCTTTCACATCACCTTTGCGGAAACCCCTCCGGCAGATCACCACTCGGAATCAGAAACGGGGTGTGACTAGGTGGTCCAACAACGGATAAAACCCGGAAAGTGGTTCATGGGACGTCGACGCATTTCTGGCTTCTCACTCGATGTCAACCCGGTGAGAGCACAAAACCCCTTTGGGAAGTCCCTTCAGCCCATCGATCCTCCCAGGCCACCGGACTACTTAGGCGATGGCGACCTCACAAGTATCCACGGTTAACGAAGGACCGACTTAGACCTAGCGTGAGCACGCCGTTTCTAAGCGAAGTTGATTAGGCGTCGGTTTAAATGTCGCTCCACCTAGCCGATTCTACGGAGAGGGTCTCGGCGACCGTCTGGCGAGGCTACATTCCCTCGTCAACACCATTATTCCTGCCGTAGGACCACAAAAGTGGCTTTGTTGGCTCAATCCTCTGCATTACCGAAAGGAGAGCCGCTATTCCACTCCAACTTCATATCCAGAGGTTAGAGCCCAGGTAGAACTCGGTCAAACCGCCTGAAATTGTTTTCGAAAATTGGTCTGCGGCAATTCGAAGGTTGCCTTTCGTAGTCGAAGTCATCACTCTCTCCGAGCCGACCTACGCACACGGTCCCCATGCCACCCAGGCTGGGGACCGTGTTGCACGACTCTGAAAAGCGATTATCCGAGGAGGGTCATCGGTTCCTAAAATCGCTAATCGGCAGGTATATCTACTTAGTGCTCCTTTTGCGTCCCGCTCTTTCGCCCCTTGCGACGAACTTAGAAGCCATCTTTCTCGAGGCCTCATCGATCATTTCGTCACCGAACATAACCGCACCCTTACGGTCTCCCTCGGTAGCGGACTTGTAAGCGTCGAGTATCTCCCAGGCTCGGTCAAACTGCTCTTGAGTGGGGCTATAAACCTCATTTATAATTTCCACCTGCTCCGGATGGAGGGCCCACTTGCCGTCGTATCCCAGAGTTGAGGTCCGCTTAGCGTAATCCCGCAATCCTTCTGAATCTTTTATCTTGAGGTATGGACCGTCTATAACCTGAAGTTGATTCGCCCTGCCGGCCATCAAAATTTTCGAGAAGACATAGTGAAAGTGATCACCCGGATAGTCAGAGATCTGCACCCCACCGGTCAATACCGGCATCTCCATCGAAGCGGCGAAGTCAGCTGGACCGAAAATTATCGTCTCGAGCCTCGGAGAAGCAGCACATATCTCTTCGACGTTGATCAAGCCCCTCGTCGTCTCGATCTGAGCCTCTATTCCTATGTGCCCGATTGGAAGACCCACATTCTTTTCGATCTGAGTCAGCAGTAGGTCAAGGGCCACTACTTCGGCGGCGCTTTGAACCTTGGGTAGCATTAGTTCGTCCAAACGCTCTCCAGCGTTGGAAACAACCTCTATCACGTCACCGTAAGTCCATC
>JAKBHQ010000142.1 GCA_021836665.1 Thermoplasmata archaeon | reverse complement strand
TCCGATCTGGAGCAGCTGCTGCGGCGAAGTTTGTGAATTCGCATCAGTCATTAGTGCAGTCTTGGCTCAACGGATCGCCTACTCCAAAGAAGGCCCCGGTTCTCGGAACGTAATCGTAATTAGTTAATCAACTTGATTGGAAGGGGTACGCGTGACCGCTCAGCATGAGCTAGGACGAGACTGGGGTCTCTATATCGACGGGCAATGGCAGACGTCGAGCTCTACAGACCGAATTTCGTCGATCAGTCCGTCGAGCGGCGAGGTAATTGCCACCGTCTCGCAGGGCAGTTCCGCCGACATCGACAAGGCAGTACAGGCCGCTCGACGGGCGTCTAGGTCTTGGGCGAGCGCGTCCCCCTTCTATCGGGCAGAGGTAATGAACAAGGCATCCCAGCTCATTGCTGGGGAGCGAGAGGTTTTAGCTAGAGCACTCGCTGACGACCAGGGTAAGCCACTAGTTAGCGAGGCTTACGACGAGGTCGACGAGTTGGTGCTCTACTTTTCGATGGCGGCCGAGGACGCCAAGCGGCAGAGTGGGTCGATGCCACATTCGATCGACCCGACCAGGCGAGTATTGCAGTATCGTGTTCCCCTCGGGGTCGTGGGAGTGATAAGCCCTTGGAACTGGCCCTATACCATGGGGGCAGAAGTATTTGCTCCGGCACTCGCGGCAGGAAACTCGGTCATATGGGTTCCAGCTCCATCGACGGCCGCTTGCTCGGCCCTCCTAGTCGAGATCTTTGTCGAGGCTGGGTTTCCTAATGGAGTTTTTAATTTTGTAACCGGGCTTGGCGCTTTAGTCGGAGATGCTCTATGTGCTCATCCGTCAGTAGACGGTATCGGCTTTGTAGGTTCGGTGGCCACCGGAGAAAAGATTGCTGTACGGGCAGCTGGGAAGAGACAGATTCTTGAGCTGGGCGGAAACGGTCCATTTGTGGTTCTTGAAGACGCTAACCTCGAAAAGGCTGCAGCGGCCGTGATGGACGCGTCGTTTTTGTGCGCCGGTCAGAGTTGCACGGCAGGTGAGCTATTTTTGGTGCACCGAAGTGTGAAAGAAGAGTTTTTGGAGATGGTGGCCTCATTGACCAAAGAGTCCATTCACCTTGGCGATCCTTTTTCGCCGGAGACTACCATGGGTCCCCTGAACAACGAGGCGTGTGCCGATAAGTTTGACGAGCACGTCAAGGACGCCATTGCAAAAGGAGCAAGGATAGTTCAGGGCGGTAAGCGGGAGGGCGGATTCCCTACCACCCTCTACGCCCAAGCTACAATTCTTGACGGAGTCAACCCCGACATGCTGATAGCGTCGTCCGAGACCTTTGGTCCGGTGGTTCCAATTTTGGAAATTTCTTCAGACCAAGACGCTATCGAGCTGGTGAATCGTTTTGGATTCGGCCTGACTTCCGCTGTTTTTACTTCGGACCTCTCCAGGGGGTTGAGTTATGCGGAGTCAGTAGATGCGGGCTGGGTAAATGTGAATGCTTCGACCAACCTTTGGGAGTCACATCTTCCATTTGGCGGACGTTCTGGAACCCTAAGTGGACGGGGCAGGGTCGGAGGAAGCTCCGTGTTGGATGCCTTCAGCGAACCTAAAGTCGTCATTCTGCAGCTCTAATGTATTCCGATCCGTCGATTCAGGGACAGCGGGATCAGTGCTAGTGGCACCTCGAGGGTTTGCTGCAGGGCAGTTGGGGCTCAAAGGAGCGTTCTTGGGGAGTGGAAGCTTGTCGTTATGAGTTCGATTTGGGAACTTACTTTACGGATATCTTTTAGCAGCTTTTAACGGTTAAAATTGGAAGATTGTTTATTTGGGGGGAGTCACATGGTTGGAACGCATGCAGTATCAGGGTCGAAGTCGATTTTGGACGGGCCAAGTTTGAGCGTTCTGGATGCCATAGGCGATACGCCTTTGGTCGAGATCGAGGATGGAATATTTGTCAAGCTTGAGTACTTGGAGCCGTCGGGCTCGATCAAGGCTCGCATTGCAAAGTACATAATCGAGAGGGCAGAGGCCGAGGGACTATTAGTAAAGGGCATGACAATCGTCGAGGCCAGCAGCGGCAATACCGGCAATGCCATGAGTATGGTGGCCGCAGTCAAGGGCTACAAGATGCTGGTAGTGATGCCAGGGGGGCTTTCATCAGCGCGCGTGGCCATCTCAAGGTCTTTTGGTGCAGAGGTTATGGAGATAGGGTTCTTTCATGTCAACCAGGCCCTGGCAAAGGCTCGGGAGTTGGGTGAACAGCCTGGCTATTTCGCCCCATCTCAGTTCGATTCTGATTGGAATGTCGAAGAAAATAGAACCTGGCTAGGTCCAGAGATACTCGAGCAGCTCCCATCCGGAAGAGTTCCTGATGCCTTTGTGATGGGAGTTGGCACCGGCGGCACGTTGGTAGGAGTGGGGCAGGCATTTAGAGAAGTGAACAAAGACGTCAAGCTAGTTGGCGTGGAGCCTAACGAGTCCTGCACGATTCTGTGCGGCGAAATAGGCCATCACCAGATCGAGGGCATCTCTGATGGATTTGTGCCGGGCATATTCGCGCGTCATGGCCATATCGTCGACCAAATGGAGCCGGTGGGCAGCGAGGAATCGATATCGGAGATGAGGTGGTTGGCTAAGGAGCACGGAATGTTCGTCGGACCTTCCTCGGGTGCAAACTTAGTGGTTGCAAGGAAGGTGAGAGCGAGCCTCCCCGCTGGGGCAACGGTCGTAACGATCCTTTGTGACGAAGGCGAGAAATACCTAAATGAGCATTACGCAGCTAAGGGTACTGAGCCGCTCAAAGATAAATAATTTTTTGTTGCTGTCTTAGCAAGTATTGCGTCATATGTCCTGTTCAAAGGGGCCTTTCCTATCGGAAGGCCCCTTTTGTATTATGCAATTTGTGCATACAAGTTTGGAAAAATTGCTTTATTCGAAAGTCTTGATCTAAAAACGTCAGCTTATTTCGAAATCCGTGGCACAAATGGTAAATGAAGCTTATAATCAGTTGAAATTGTGGCGCAATTCACATGAAAAGGGGGAGAAGTTGGATTCAAACGATGGAGGTAGTGCTTCCATTAGGTCTGGCGAAGGCAAGCTCAAAACTGGGGCGTTGTCCCTATTCGAGTCTGCGGTTATGGGGGTTGCTGGAGTTGCTCCCGCTTATTCGATAGCGGCCACGACGGCGGCACTTTACGGAGCGGTGGCATTTGGAGGGCCAGCGGCGCTTTTATATTGCGGCATTGCGATGTTTGGAATCGTGTGGGCCTTCAACTATTTGGGACGCGTAGAAGCAAATTCTGGGGCGAGCTATAGTTGGGTGCGAAGGGCACTACACCCTGTGCTCGGTTATATCGCTGGCTGGGCGTTAGTAGTCTCGGCACTTATCTTCATGGTCGCCGGTTCGTTTCCGGCCGGTTCAGTGACGTTAGGGCTCTTTTCGAGTTCACTCGCTAATAACGTAACTGCGGTCACGATCTTTGGATCGGTGTTTTTTGCGCTCATGGTGTTGGCGGTAATTGTGGGGGTAACGGTCACTGCGACCGTCCAAGTTATTATGTCGACCATTGAACTAGCTCTTTTGGTGCTTTTTGCTGTCTTGATGCTGCTTCACGGTCACGATGCCCATACCTTCTCATGGCATTGGCTTTCGCCAACGGTCTTTGGGGGATCTACCGGATTTTTCGCCGGAGCGCTTCTCGCAGCCTTTTATTACTGGGGTTGGGACGTGACTGCTAATTTGAACGAAGAGACTAAGGGGGCAAAGGTCACTCCTGGAATCGGTGGAATCATTGGCGTCCTTGTTGTCTTTGCCCTGTTTGAGGTCTTTACCATCGGAACCAACATGGTTCTGACTTCC
>JAKBHQ010000321.1 GCA_021836665.1 Thermoplasmata archaeon | reverse complement strand
TGACCTGCTCGAGGCGCTGCTTGCTGTAGAGCCAGTCTGAAAAAGCGGTCGAAATATTTTGACCTGGTCAAGCAATCCATCTAACTTGACGAGTACTGGAACAAAGACCGTACCGAAGATCGCCACGGTGGCACCCCCCAGGGCGAGGCCTCCAACCACGTCCAATGGATAGTGAGCACCAACATATACCCTGGCGAAAACCAAAAACAGTCCGATGACCGTGGCCGCCCAGGCCAATCTCCTCTCCTTTGATACCATCCATAAAGCGACAATAACCGCTCCGGCAACCGTAGCGTGGTCCGACGGAAAGCTAAAATCGTTAGCCCGAGGAACAAGGACCTCGACCGACTTCAGCGTGTAGTAGGGCCTTGGCTCGGCCACCAAATGATTTATCGGCTGCGCAATGCCCACGGCTAAGATCGTCCCCGCCCCGCCCCAGATGACCCTCGCCATTCTCGTCGGGTTTGAAGTGAATTCGGACCTAGCCCTCCACCAAGCGAATATAAGCATCAGGCCCAACAGGACTACACCGCCATATAACGCAAAAAAAGACATGAACCCGTGTGCAAAAGTGGTATCTTTTGCAAATCGGTTGATACTCAAATAGATACTTCTGTTCACGATCTGTTCCCTTTGTGTTCACCCAGATGTTAGTCGCGAAGGCCTTACAAAAGCTGAGAGTCAGCTTTGCAACAAAGTCCAGAACCGTGCCAAAAACCTAGCCAGCTAGCCCTTTTGGTCATTTAATTTTTGGCAAAACTATTCGACGTGCCATCCTTCTCAATGCGCAACACACTGCTTAAATCGTTTCTCCGGCCGATAGCCACGGCTATTGACCAAGGAACCGCAAACACAAATCCTTCAGCTGATTGACACAAGAATGCCCCGTTGCTTCGAAGAGGAGGTACGGTAAGGTAGTCTTGACGACTTCCAGACAAAAGGTGCTCGAGATGATTAGTGCTAAGCGAGACATTCCAGTCGATTTGGCTAGATTCAAATCACCCTTTGGGACAATCCTCTATGCACACTCCGAGACTGGCCTAGCGGCCCTTTGCTTCGGCGAAGAACTTGGAGAACTTTCAATTCCACCTCGTTTTAAACCAGGCGGCAAAGAAGTTGCTAACGAGACCATCGAAAGCGCCCTCGTTGGTTATTTCGACGGATCTCCAGTCGCCTTGGACCAAGTTGACCTAGACCTTGCCGAGACCGGCTTCTACTCGCTGTGCAGGACGGAACTCAGAAAAATACCCTTCGGACAGACCGTAACCTATAAAGGACTTGCGACTCTTGCTGGGAATCCGAAGGCCTACCGTGCTGCGGCGAGTGCGTGCGCCACGAACCCAATTCCGCTCTTTGTTCCGTGCCATCGCGTACTCTCGAGCGACGGCTCCTTGGGCGGTTACGCCTTTGGAACCGCCCTCAAAGCCTCACTACTGGAATTCGAAGCTAGCTCAGTCGGCTAGTGAAATCTCCCTAGCGACGATGGAGACTGCGACGATCCCGACATCGGGATCATTTCTAAGTAGCTCGACTAAGTAGCCAATCTTGTTCGTCGACACTTCGAGCCGAGTCGCAATCTCTTTAGCCACAAGTTTCATCTCTTCGTTATCCCCAACCGCTATCGGAGCCAGATCGAGCACCTGCTGGGTCTTCGAAACTTGCGCCAAGTAAAGATCCGAAATTACCGAAGCCCTAAGGGCCTGCTCCCACCGATCTTTTGGCTGCACTCGATTCAAGATGCGGAATAGCTCTGGCGTCCCTACGATCTCGCCAACCCTAAAGAAGGTCCAAATCATTGACTTCAAAGACAAACCAGGGGCCTTTTCGATCAACATGTCGAGTGGGACCACTGCGCTCATGTAGGGAATCGCTGCGAAGAAGTTGGCCATAGTGTCATTTACGCCTTTTGCCTTCAGCTCGGCTCTGTTGTCCCGGTAATGTTCCCCAGATGTCCCTTCCAGCACGGCATCGAGGACTTGGGAAAGACCATTTGCCAAATCAGCGAGTTGCTGGATATGGCTGGCCTCTTCGAGAAGGGAGTGTTGGGACGCAAGCCAGCGAGTTAGCCCTTCGGACGCGCTGGACATCAATGCCAACAGCTCGACCTTTGCCGACTGATCCATGGATCCATCAGAAAAGATCTCTTCGACTCGCCTCGAAGCGTCAAGTACTCTCAGCGAAGATACCAGGCCGGTCGCCACGGTACTTAGGTCGTAAGGCGAGGAACGAAGGATCTCGACGATAGCCGCAACCCCAGAAATGTTGATAACCAAGTTCGAGATTACCGTTGCGGTTATCTCTTTCTTCAGGGAGTGCCCCAGCAACCGATCGTGAAAGCGATCTCGAAACTCGGCCGGGAAATAGGCCTCGAACAGCTCATTGGCATAAGCGGTTTCAATTAGATCGGAATCCAAAAGGTGATGGTAAAGGTGGATCTTTGAGTAGGCCAATAGAACCGCCAACTCGGGACGGGTAAGAAAACTACCCTGGGCGTTTCGGGCCGATAGCTCGTCGTCCGAAGGCAGAAATTCTACCGTCCTGTCCAGGCCAGCACGATCTTCCAGATAAGTTATGACATTTCGATAGAGCTCAGGCCTCAACTTAGCATCCTGCTCTGCGACCGACAATGTCCAGTTCTGGTCGACGTTATCCTTCAATACAAAGTCTTTAATTTCGGGCTCGGAATCAAACAACAGCGCATCACGGGCGTCCAAGTCAATCTCCGAGGTCCTGAGCATAGGGGCCAGGAGCACCTTGAGATTAACTTCGTGATCTGAAGTGTCTACTCCGGCCGAATTATCGATAGCGTCGGTATTGCATCTTCCGCCCAACATCGAATATTCAATGCGGCTCTTCTGAGTCATGCCAAGGTTTCCACCTTCGCCGACCACTTTCACTCTGAGCTTGCTCGCATTTATCCGAATGGCGTCGTTGGCCTTATCGGACACGTCGACATCATCCTCAGTGTGTGACTTGACAAATGTTCCCACGCCACCGTTCCACAGAAGATCGACTGGCGAAGAGAGTCTGGCAAACATAAGCTTGTTCGGCTCGATTGTGCCCGAAGCAATTCCGAGTACTCCCGCCATCTCCATGGAGAGGTCTATGGACTTCACATTTCGATTGAAAACCCCTCCTCCTTTTGAAATCACCGACGAGTCGTAGCTCGCCCAGCTCGAGGTTTCAAGGGAGAAAAGTCTCTTTCTCTCTTCATATGAGGCCGTTGGATCTGGATTTGGGTCTAAAAAGATATGCCGATGATCAAAAGCGGCTACCAAGGCAACTGAAGACGACATCAAGAGACCGTTACCAAATACGTCCCCGGACATGTCACCAACTCCCACTACGGTTATCCGGTCGGTGTTTGGATTGATCCCTAACCCTTCAAAGTGGTGTTCGACCGACTTCCAGGCGCCCCTCGCGGTAATTCCCATCGCTTTGTGGTCGTAACCTCGAGAGCCCCCAGAGGCAAACGCATCACCGAGCCAAAATCCCTTTTTCAAAGAGATCTCATTCGCAATGTCAGAGAAAGTAGCCGTACCCTTATCGGCTGCAACGACTAGATAGTAGTCATCTTCGTCGTAGCAGATACAATTTTGCGGTTTGATCACCTTGTCGTCGACCAGGTTGTCCGTTATTGACAAAAGTCCTTCCATGAACTCGCTATAAGAAGCCTTTGCCCTGGCAAGGAGTTCGACGCGGTCCCTTGGTGCGTGCTTCACTATAAACCCGCCCTTTGCCCCGATTGGCACGATTACCGAGTTCTTTACGGACTGCGCCTTCATCAGTCCAAGTATCTCGGTCCGGTAGTCATCGGGTCGATCAGAAAACCTGATCCCACCTCGA
>JAKBHQ010000065.1 GCA_021836665.1 Thermoplasmata archaeon | reverse complement strand
ATTTCAACGATTATGGATTAGTTACCATAAGTCCCACCCTGGCTTAGGCGCTTCTAGGCTTGGACCACCAACCACCCCTTGGCCTATCTGACTCCAAAAAGACAAGTCTGGCAGCTACTGAAGCGCCCACTTCTCTCCGGTGGCTGCTGCATTGGGACTTACCTTTTCTGCTCGTAGGACTATCCAATGCTGGCCAGACTCTTGGGGTTGCGAACCAGAAGGCATGGAACTCACTATTCGGTTTTGCGGAGAGTCCTTGAATATGGCCCTACACCCACGACCGGGGAAGTATTCAACTAAAGTTGTATTCTTCATCGGTCGATGAATCCCAAATGCAAACTTTAGAGCCCTTCGAAAAACCCAGCCTCTCAAGGGCGGTTAGTAGGAAGCTTCAGCCTGGTTTGGGGCTGGAATGCGATGCCTGTTCTATGGCGATCAAATACTCGGCCAAGTTCCCCACGAACCAGATTATCGCAAATGTATATGACGGAAATGTCTGGCAGAAGGTCGTTCACTACCACGAAGAGTGCTACCAGCAGCTCGACTATCCATACGGGGAGCCGATTCCATCGCAACCCTACGCAGGGAAGAGCAGGTACTTTTCAGAGCCCGCCTAGCAGAGTCCACCTCTTTGGTACTACCATGTATTACCGTTTCACAAAGTCTCCTCCATTGGTGGTAAACCGTTGCCCGACAGAAGTCATTTCGGAAATTCTCACCATGAGGCAGAGACTCCTAGAACCTATGTATCACCCTTTCAGCGGATCGCCGAAGAGCTAGCAATCCACGAATACCTGCCCGAGGGCGCTTTGCCAAACGAACCGGGCTTTGTATTAGTTCATGGTGCAATGGACCGGTCGACTTCGATGGGCAAATTAGCAAAGCTCCTTAGGTCCCAACCCGTTATCACATACGATCGCAGGGGTTACGCTGCTTCTCTGGTCAAATCCCCTCCCCAAAGGGTTGGCGACCTAGTGGCCTCCAAGCACCTCTCAGACCTTGTCGGCCTCATTTCCAAGCGGCCAACGGTGGTCTTTGGGCACTCACTTGGCGGAACGATCGCCCTTATGTGCGCTGCTAAGGTCAAGCCGACCAATTTGATCTCGGTAATTGTCTTTGAATCTCCTCTACCCGCAAAACCCTGGTGGCCATCCTGGCTAGCGAAAAGGAATGAGCTGCTCAAAACGTTCGATCAAAGCCACTACGAGAAACGCGGCGAGAACTTCATGCGAAGGATGATCGGAGACTCCAACTGGCAGCGTCTACCACCATCGACACGCCAGGCGAGAATCGAAGAGGGTTACACCTTGGTTACCGAAGGTGCCGCCTTTGCGTCTTTTCAATCCGACTTCGACTTAGGCGAAATTACCGTCCCTGTTACCTCAGTGATCGGCGAGCACGCCTCATACCGTCACCGTCTCGGTCAGAAATATATCCTCGACAACGTGAAGGATGTCACTTCTTGCTGCGTCTCCGGAGCTAGCCATGTGGCCCACTTGACACATGCTAAGGCATTGGCGGAAATATGCCTTGACCGGATAGCAAATTTCAAGAACACCCATTGAACCACCTCGAATCTTCTATTTGCCCACCGAGGCCCTGTATCCATTGATGCATTATTTGGGCAACTTATGGAAGTAAATCCGCACAAAAAGACTTATACCCTTGGTAGGTAGATGGAGGAACAATGAGGGTTGTCGTAGCTGGTTCGTCAGGTTTGATTGGATCGAGGCTCGTTGAAAAGCTCGAGGGCCAGGGGCATCGAGTCATCAGATTACGCCACGGCGAGTACCCAAGTTCAACGACTGACGGCGCCACCTGGAATCCAGCCGCCTCGAAAATCGATCTTTCACGACTCGGTCCGATAGACGCGATAGTGAACCTCGCCGGCGAACCGATTGGTACTACTAGGTGGACAGCGGCAAAGCGGCAGAAAATCGTCGAATCTAGAGAAAATGGGTCTCGTATCCTCGTCGAAGCCATGAGCAAGATGGAAACTCCCCCAAGTTGCTTTGTGAACGGTTCTGCTATCGGCTACTACGGAGACACCGGTGACGAGGTCGTCGACGAAGATCATGAGAGCGGAGAGGGCTTCCTGGCCGAGGTTTGCATACGCAATGAAGCCGCAGCCGAAAAAGCCACTTCATTTGGCATAAGGGTGGTTCAGTTAAGGACTGGAATTGTCCTATCGAAAAGCGGCGGAATCTTGAAAAAACAACTACCACTATTTTCAATAGGCCTCGGGGGAAGATTAGGTTCTGGCAAGCAGTACTTAAGCTGGATACATATTGAAGACGAGGTGAACGCTATTATTTTCGCCCTCCAAAGCCAAATAACCGGACCGGTAAATCTGACTTCACTCGACCCTGTTTCCAACGGCGAATTCACCAAGACACTCTCAAACATCATGGTAAGGCCGAGCTTTTTGAACGTGCCAAAAATAGCACTCGACATAGTTGTTGGACCTGAGATAACTAGGGAAATGCTGCTAGCAAGCCAGAGAGTAACCCCCGAAAAACTAGTTCTTAATGGATTTAAATTCCAGTATCCCAACCTAGAAGGGGCGCTCAGGAACATTATCGCCCGATAATTCGGAGCAAAAATATCAATTCAAATGTGCCTAGCGCTGGGAAATCCCCCATGCGGTTGCATTGTGGGTGCTCATAGCGTATGTTTCTATCTGTGACAGCTTCTTATTCTCAAGGTAGTACCGATCGTCCCCTGCTAGCAGAGACCATCGGCGAAAATCTCGACAACACCTCGAAACGCTTTCCCGATCGCCAGGCGTTAGTCTCAGTTGCCCAGAATGTTGCGCTCACCTACCGTGAGTTCAACGATGAGGTGAACAAGCTAGCTAGAGCGCTAGTAGCTCACGGCTTCAAAAAGGGCGAAAGGGTCGGCATTTGGAGCCCCAACACCCTTGAGTGGGCGATAATCCAGTACGCTACGGCTCGGGTCGGGATAATACTGGTAAATATCAACCCCGCCTACCGATCTTCGGAGCTTTCCTATGTACTTAAGCAGTCGGGCTGCAAGGCAATTTTCTCTATCACTAAACATAAGACCTCCGACTATCAAGCAATGGTTGACGAGGTTAGAAGTGAAATTCCCGAATTAGAGCTTGCCCTCTACACCGACACGGCCGATTACAAGTCTTGGATTGAAAATTACTACCAAAACGTCTCCCAGGAAGCCATCGACGAGATCCAAAAGGGTCTCGACTTCGACGACCCTATAAACATCCAGTACACCTCTGGAACTACCGGATTTCCCAAAGGGGCGACCCTTAGCCACTTCAATCTCTTGAATAACGGGTATTTCGTCGGGGAAGGCTGTGGTTACAGCGAAATAGACAGGGTGTGCATTCCGGTCCCCTACTACCACTGCTTCGGAATGGTGATGGGAAACCTGGCGGTAACTTCCCACGGAGCGACAGCGGTACTCCCCTCGGCTAGCTTCGACCCCGCAGAGGCCTTGGCTGCGGTTGAGAAGGAACGGTGCACGTCACTTTATGGAGTCCCAACAATGTTCATCGCCGAGTTAGCCCTGGAGAACTTTGACTCCTACGATCTCTCCTCTCTCAGAACGGGGATAATGGCCGGTTCGCCGTGTCCGGCTGAGGTCATGAAGAAGGTCCAGTCGCTGATGCATATGGAACAGGTAACCATCTGCTACGGAATGACCGAAACGTCTCCAGTATCGATGCAGACCAAGCTTGACGACCCACTTGACAAGAGGGTGTCCACCGTGGGTCCCGTCCATCCACACGTCGAAGTCAAAATAGTAGACCCTTCGGGACACGTTATTGAACGCGGTCAGATTGGCGAATTTCTCACCAGGGGTTATTC
>JAKBHQ010000496.1 GCA_021836665.1 Thermoplasmata archaeon | reverse complement strand
CGTCGCAAAGTCTGGAATTATGGTAGGGATTGGCGAGTCTATGGATGAGGTCAAAACTTCTCTGTTTGACTTAAAGTCGGTCGGTGTGGATATCGTTACAATTGGACAGTACCTTCGACCGACCGAGGACCATCTACCTATCGCCCGCTACTACACCCCCGAAGAGTTCGATGAGCTCAGGAATTATGGGTACGCTTTGGGCTTTGCACACGTCGAGGCGTCCCCAATGGCGAGATCGTCTTATCATGCAAAGGCAGGAGCTTTGGCGACGCGGCCCCAGATTCTCGTATAGCTAGGAACGGATCTTTGTGTCCGTTGGTGGGCGCCAACCGCGGATGAATAAATCTATCAAGGGCAGTTCCTTCAAAACCTGCCTGGGTGGGTGCAATCTCGAGGTATCGATCCTCAAGCGGCATATCAGTGGTTTCGTGTTGGGGAGATGTGCGTGTTTGCAGCTAAAGTTGACAAGCTCATTCTGGTTGGTGACCTAGCGACACCTCTCTCTGGGAAAAGTAGCGTTGTCATCTGTGCCCGAGCATCTTCGTCGGATGATAAGCCCTATTCCAATCGGCGGGTGGCCCCAGCGTCGACTCGGGCCACTTGGCATGGATAAGTGATAGACCGGATGGTCACCGGAGCCAGATCAGCTCTTATCGGAGATAGTCACAAGTTCCTACATAGGCCCTTGGCAGCTTGAGAGCCCCCCGTTCGTTTCCGGGTCGATTTACACAGGCGGCATTTCAGATGGCGAGATGACTCATCACTTAGAGACAAAAGCTATGAGCAGTATCAATGCTGGCCATAATTGGCTAGACGAGAACGACTCTTGGATTAGTGATAGTAAAGTCCAAGACGAGAACCTTTTAAAAGGTGCGTCATCATGAGAGGACTCGCTATTTATCGCTCAGATGTAAAAGGTTATTGCTGGCCGTGCAAAAGCTATCAGATAGGACTGCGGTGCAATTAGAACGAGACTTAATAGATCTCTCCGAGTCAGCCTTCAACTCTTGGAGGCTGAAGAGATTGAATGCCGTGCAAGTAGCGATGGACCGAGCGGGCATCGATGCACTCGTGCTGACCATTGGAGCCGATATGCCGTGGCTTTGCGGGTACGAGGCAATGCCGCTCGAGAGAATCACCGCCCTAGTAGTTCCAAAGGGGTCAAAGCCGACCTTGGTCGTGCCCAAGCTTGAGGCCCCAAGGGTTCGCTATTTCGAAGAAAGTTTTGCCCTTAGACCATGGTTTGAGTCCGAGGATCCATTTCGGATAATCGCCGAACTCCTCGGTCAGTCGACGAACGTCGCGGTCTCGGAGAAGACCTGGGCGAGTTGGCTTATTCGATTAGAGGGCGAGTCAAAGTCGGTTAGTTTTTCTTTGGCCTCCGACGTAATAGGAGCGATCAGAGCAAAAAAAGATCAGCTAGAGGTCGAAGTACTAACCCGCGCTGCGCACGCCGCTGACGCGGTGGCAGAGGGCATTATCGTGGGCGAGGTTTCTTTCCGTGACAGGACTGAGAGACAGGTTTCGGCGAAAATATCGGAACTCTTGCTCGAGGCTGGGCACAAGAAAGTCAATTTTGCCATAGTCGGCTCGGGGGCAAACTCAGCGTCTCCTCATCATGAGCCGACTGACAAGTTGATTTCGGAAGGCGAGGCGGTCGTATGTGATTTTGGCGGCACGTATCAGATTGGAGACGAGCCTGGCTACTGCTCAGACACCACGAGGACCTTCTTTGTTGGGGAAGTTGAGCCAAGTTTTGCCAAGCTGTACGACGTACTTCTGCGGGCTCAAATTACGGCGTCCGACTCCGCAACCGTCGGGTCGTCATTTCCAAGTGTAGATGAAGTGGCGAGATCGATTATTCGTGAAGCTGGATACGGCTCATATTTTGTCCATAGGCTTGGACACGGCATCGGTCTTGAAGAACATGAGCTACCTTACTTGGCAGAGAATTCTACTGGAATCCTCGAAGTCGGCCATGCCTTTTCAATCGAGCCGGGGATATACCTTCCCGATAAATTCGGCGCGAGGATTGAAGATATCGTCGTAGCGGAGAAAGCTGGTCCTAGGGCGCTAAATGTGTCTTCTCGGGAACTTCATTCGGTCCAATAGGTTGCTTTTGCTCCGCTACGGCCACCTTTGGATTGCTGAAGTCCTGAAAGCTAAAGTGTTTCAAAAGGCATAGCTTTCAAAAGGCATAAGATCGTCAGGCGAGATGTGTTACACTCGTGTCATTTGAGATTCTCGAACGCCAGAGAGTCAAAGTTTAGACGGGATGGTCGGCATAAAAGATGGAATTTAGTGATGCTAAGTCAAAGGTGCTTGACGGTGTCGTCTTGGAATACATCAATTCGCTTCCAGATGGCACCAGCAAAGCCCTTCTGTCCTACAACTTGCCGCTGCAGCAGGCTTGGCGGACGATCCTGAAGCCGATGCTCATCTCGCCGACTTGGCGAACACTCGACGTTGGGAGTGGGCACGGACTATTTGCCCTCGAATTAGCTGGACAGCTTCCGATCAAAATAAAGGGTGTGGATATCGATGAAGGGTATGTGGCAGCGGCGAATGAGCTAAAAGCGAGACTGGAGCGGGTGAATTTTTTCCCGCCAGGTTCGGAGGTCTCTTTTGAGGTCGGCGACGTCAACGAGTTGCAATTTAAAGACTCCAGTTTTGACTTCATCATGATGAGGGAGATATTCCAGTACCTTTCAGAACCGAATAAGGCGGTAAACGAGCTTTATAGAGTGTCCTCTAAAGGGGCATACCTATTCGCAGAGGATATGGACGACGGTCTGTACATCACCTGGCCGCCACCGCATCCGTCAATGCAGAAGCTTCACGACGCTATCGGGGAACTGCAGAAATCTTTCGACGGAGACCGGAACTCGGGGAGGAAAATGAGTTCCTACATACGCAAGGCGGGCTTTTCGATTAACTCCGCCTCTTTAATTTCCGAGGCTCACCATCTTGATTCCAATCAAGTTAACTACGAGCGCGGCTCGATAATTATGCAGCTAAAGGCCGCAAAGTCACGCCTTCTCGAGGTTGGAGCAATAACCGAAGACGAGTTCGACCTTGCACTAGACGACTATCAGCGGGCCGACTTGGGAGAGCAGTTTCGAATGGCTGCGAGAGTTCTGCTTATCGCCCAGAAGTGACAGCCGTTCGAACTATTGTTGGTGGCCTAGACGACGAAGTACTTTGCCATCGGATGATGGCAAATTATCGCAGTAGTGGTTTGCTCCGGGTGGAGCTGGAAACCTTCGCTCACTGTGACACCGATACGATCGGCCCCTAGTAAGTCAGCCACTTTAGAGTTATCTTCAAGGTCTGGACAAGCCGGGTATCCCCATGAGTAGCGCCCACCGCGGTATTTTTGCCTAAAAAGTCCGGTCAAGGTGGGCCCGTCCTCTTCGACGAACCCTAGTTCAGTTCTAATTCGCTTATGCCAAAGTTCTGCGAGGGCCTCGGTCATTTCAACCCCGAGACCATGCAAGAAAAGGTAGTCCTGGTATTGGTTGGAGCTGAATAGTTCGGCGGTAATCTCGGAGACCCTGTGCCCCATCGAGACCACGTGGAAGGCAGCGTAGTCCACCTCGTTTGAGGATGTCGGTCTGAAGAAGTCCGATATCGACAAGTAAGGTTCTACCTTCTGCCTTGGAAAGTTAAAACGTGTCAGCTCCTCCGATCGATCTTTGTCTCCATAGACGATCAACTCATTGCCAAGCGAATTTACTGGGAAGTATCCGTAGACAACTTGCGGAATCAGTGCTTGCAAGGCTATTGCTTTTTGCAGCTCAGTCCGAAGAATTTTTCTGATCCTCGCTTTGAACTCGGGGTCCGATTCGTTTTTTTC
>JAKBHQ010000027.1 GCA_021836665.1 Thermoplasmata archaeon | reverse complement strand
AGAAGCACTCCAAACGAGGTAACGATAAAATGGACAAGCCTTACGCGATAACCCTCGAAGTCGGCACGAGCCGCTCGAACAAAACCGGCAGTTGGAGGGTCGAAAGACCGGTATACCTAGATCGGCTTCCCCCTTGCAACCAGGAGTGTCCTGCGGGGGAGAACATACAGGGTTGGCTCTACCACGCCGAAGAAGGAAGCTACCAGGAAGCTTGGCAGGTGCTAATGGCCGACAATCCTATGCCGGCGGTCATGGGGAGGGTTTGCTACCACACCTGCGAAAACGTCTGCAATAGAGCGCAGCTCGACGTTGCAGTCGGTATCAATTCGGTCGAAAGGTTCCTTGGCGATATTGCCCTAGAAAAGGGCTGGAAGCCTCGACAGTTGGCCAAGGAAACGAACAAAAATGTACTAGTAATCGGTGCGGGACCCTCTGGGTTATCCGCCGCATATCATCTGCGCTTGGCTGGTAACAAGGTAACCATCTACGAAGCCGGACCGATGCCCGGCGGAATGATGCGTTTTGGTATCCCTTCCTATCGGCTCCCCCGAAATATCCTCGAAGCCGAGGTCGACCGGATAATTGAGATGGGCGTAGAGATACGCTACAACAAGAAGGTCGACGACCTTTCAACGGTAGTCAATTCGAAGGAGTTTGACGCCGTCTTTCTGGCAATTGGTGCTGAGGTCGGAAGGCGGGCCTACATACCTGCCGGGGATTCGACCCACATCCTCGATGCGGTCACCTTTCTTCGCTCGATGGAGGGCGAAGAACTTCCGAAAATCGGCCGAAAGGTCGTGATATATGGTGGCGGTAATACCGCAATGGATGCGGCTAGGACCGCAAAGCGCCTAGGAGCGACCGACGCAGTAGTTGTATATCGGCGGACTCGAGACAAGATGCCAGCCCACGATTTCGAAGTTGAAGAGGCGCTTGAAGAGGGCATCCAGATGCGTTGGCTCTCGACGATCAAGCATGCCGGACCGGGAAAACTAGTAATCGAAAAGATGGAACTCGACGAGACCGGCTTTCCACAACCGACCGGAGAGTTTGAGGAACTTGAATCAGACTCACTCATACTTGCATTGGGCCAAGAAGTCGACCTATCGCTAGTTGAAAACCTCCCATCGATAGAGGTGCAAGACGGAGTGGTCCAAGTTGGTCCCAATATGATGACCGGCCAGAGCGGCGTGTTCGCTGGCGGGGACATGGTGCCAAGTGAGAGGACCGTTACCAGGGCCATCGGCCATGGCAAGCGAGCGGCTAGATATATCGATGCATTCCTGCGAGGTGACGAACCCGTAGAACCCGCCAAGCACGAAATCGCCACCTTCGACAAGATTCACACCTGGTACTACACAGATGCTCCTCAGACGGTCCGGCCAAAGCTAGATATTGTACGTCGACAATCCAGCTTCGATGAGGTCGTTTTGGGCCTTGACGAAGATAATGCCCTCTTTGAAGCCAGGAGGTGCCTATCATGCGGCAACTGCTTCGAATGCGATAACTGTTACGGGGTCTGTCCCGACAATGCGGTAATCAAGCTCGGACCCGGTCAACGGTATCAGTTCGACTATGACTACTGTAAAGGGTGCGGGATCTGCGTCGCGGAGTGTCCGTGCGGCGCTATCAAGATGGAGCCGGAGACTATTTAGCGGATGCAATGGTATCGGGTCGCCATTTTTCACCGACGGGGCGCTCGGCACATCTGATTCGGTGTGCCAGCCTCTTACCTTAGGAGCGTTAGGGTCACCTGGTGGGCACAGAGTAGATTGGAACTAACTCGCTACTTGTCTATTGGTGGTTTTCTCCACTCGCTCATGGTCGCCCGTGCTGGCTGATCTCAGTCAATGGCGGCATTGTTGTTATCAATCGCCCAAAGCCCGCCACGAGGCTATCTTTCTCCGTTAGCCGCAGATGATATCTCAGTCATAAGTGCCAGATCCACAGGAGTAAAAGTGGCCACAAGAAAGCGGCAATACAAGCTTGCCCAACGGTCAGAGTCGAAGCCGACAACTTCCAAGGCAATCGACTTCAGATTTGAGAACCTCGCTACGAGGCGCTAACAGACCGAGAATATGAGCCTGATAGCATCGGAAGTAGATTCGAAACAAGCAGGCAATACCGCATGATAATATCTCCATCCTCCCGGGAACCTCGAGCCCTAACGATAGCATGTCACGGCTGAGTCTGGTCACCATGTGCGGTGAACACATCGAGGCGTCGTTTGAGAAATACTAAAGCTCATGGAGGGCTATTTCCAACTCTTAGATTAGACAAGCCTAGGGTCAGGGTCATTGCAAGCTATCTTTTCGTTATCATCGTTGCGCTCTTCCTTGCCCATCTGGACAATCAGGCCGACTTCTTAGTCTTTCGTCATGCCGCTACAATGGACCTGGCGGGTAAAGACCCCTACCCCGTTCTAGGGTCAGCTTCGGTCTATTCTGGAAGTTCCTTCGTCTACCCCTACTTGATCTCCTGGCTATTCGTACCTTTTGCCGCTCTGCCTGTGTGGTTGGCCGAAGAGTTCTTCGTTATAGTCAGCATCGTTGCATACCTTTTGGGCCTGAGAATGCTCGGCATAAAGTCAAACACACTCGTCATCTCATTACTCCTCTCTTCGGTCTCGATCATCTCCTTCCAGATGGGTACCTTAAACCCATTACTCTTCCTCGCCATCGCAGCAACCTGGAAGTTCAGAGATAATCCGACCGCATCTGGAATCTTCGTGGCAATCGCTGTCTCAGCAAAACTTTTCCTGCTTCCCTTAGGTCTATTCCTCGTCCTCACCAGAAGGTTTAGGGCGTTTATAACGGCATCCGGATTCGTCGGCGCCATCCTCGGCTTGGGGTTCCTTTTCGGGCCACTATCCGCCTTTGGATACTTCAGGCTCTTGATGCAGCTTGCTCGTCATGAAGGCAGCCAAGGGTACTCCCTTGCTGCATTACTTAGCCGCCTTTCGATCGGGTCGAAACCAGCAATGGTATTTGCGATTGCCAGCTCAGCTGCAATCTTCTTCCTCGCCATGACGATCATCGAACCCAGACGAAAACAAGAGGGGATCTTCCTTGCGTCGGTAGTTTCGAGCCTAATTATCACCCCAATAATGTGGGCTAGCTACCTTCCGCTCTTGATACCCCCGATAGCAACCCAAGAACGAAGACGAAACTGGCTGATTTTCCTCGGCCCTGCGAGCTGGGTGCTCGTTACGCCGGACCGACTCGGTGCCATTGGTGACGCAGTTGCCTTTGTGATAGTTGCTGCGTCGAGCCTTCTAAATTGGCGACAGTTTCGAATCGAAGATAAAAGTGCTGAAGTAGCCCTTTCAACCGATCTTTTTGAGACCATACCACCAAGCAGAACAACTAAGACCAGGAGAAGAGCCAGCTACACACTGGCGATCGGTTACCTAGCCGTTGCAGCGGACTCGCTAACCCATGAGATCGGTCTCGTTCCGACTGCATTCGTCCAAATCGCCATAGTTCTCATCTGTCTGCTTGCTTTGGCGCCAACCCAGAATTCGCCAAAGCGCCCACTATCGACGTCAAGCCAATGACCTAGGATAGGCATAAGGGCGACAGATCGAAACTATCGCCATTTGAGACCTTGATAGAAATGGAGAAGAGTGCTTGAAGAACTGATCAGGGACCTGAATCAGGAGACCCAGGATCTAGTTGCGGTCTTGGAAACCCTGGGCAGTTCCGACTGGCAGAGACCAACCCCATCGCTACCTTGGAGCATTGAAGACCAACTAGTTCACCTAGCATTCTTTGACGAGGTCGCAGAGGTTGCCATCAGGGACACGAGCGAGTTTTCGAGGCTACTTTCTCAGTTCATAGATCAGCCCGGATCCCTTGACG
>JAKBHQ010000114.1 GCA_021836665.1 Thermoplasmata archaeon | reverse complement strand
TCCCAAGTTCGACGTCCCGGCGATCACCGAAGCACTCAAAACTAAGGTCGGCTATATCGGGGCTATGGGAAGCCGAAGGACCCATTCAGAGAGGCTCAAGAGGCTCGTTGACACGGGGGTAGACCCGGAAGAACTGCGGAGGGTTATGGGACCTATTGGACTAGATATTGGAGCGACGAGCCCGGAGGAGACGGCGATTTCGATCGTAGCCGAGGTCATCGCTTATCGGGCAAACAAGAACTTGGCAAGTCTCAAAGACTCCCAAGGTCCGATTCATTCCAGGTAGTGGAGTCATCCATTGGCTGAAGCGGTCTGTGTGTTAGCAGCGGGGGTTGGTAGTCGGTATAAAGGTTCTACCCCGAAGCTAAGGAGTATATTTCGTGGGAAGGAACTAGTTCGCTGGTCCTTAGAGGCGGCTCTTGCTTCGCCGGCCGACGTCTATTTTGTGGTTGTAGGCGGTACGGAGATAAGGGATTTGATTCCTGGTGGATTTGAGGTATTAGAAAACTACCACTATCAAAGCGGCATGGCGAGCAGCGTCATGGTTGCTATAGCGCAAGCGCGCAGTAGGGGCTTAAATGCGATAACTGTAGGGTTGGGTGACCAGCCGGGTATCGGTGCACAATGCTGGACTAGTGTGTGTGTAAGCCGAAGTTCGCCTATATCCGTCGCTACTTACGATGGAAAGAGACGAAATCCGGTTCGGTTGGCCGACTCGGTCTGGGGGCTATTGCCGACTGAAGGTGATTTGGGGGCAAGAGAGCTTATCTCGTCACATCCTGATCTCGTTACTGAGGTTGCGTGTGACGGAGAGCCGTTCGATATCGATACTTTGGAGGATTTTGAGATATGGAGATAAGGAACGAATTTACTGTCTCGGTCCCGATCGAGCAGGCCTGGGAGACTCTCACCGACGTTGAGAAGATTGCACCTTGTCTACCGGGAGCGAGCTTGGATGGCAGAGATGGAGATAGTTACCTCGGTCAGGTCAAGATAAAGGTCGGACCGATCACCGCTTCGTATAAGGGTAAAGCCCACTTCATTGAAAAGGATGAGGTAGCGCACAAGGCCGTTCTCAAGGCGGAGGGCAGGGACACAAAGGGCCAAGGAAACGCGTCAGCCACGATCACCGCACAGCTAAAGGAGGCCGGGTCGGGCACCTTTGTCGAGGTGACTACGGATTTGGCGATTTCTGGTAGGGTCGCCCAGTTCGGCAGGGGGGTCCTTGCTGATGTATCTGGAAAACTCTTGGAGCAGTTTGTTACGACGCTTGAGTCAACTGTATTGGGGTCCAATACTCCACCTTTATCCGGTTCTGCCGACGATGAAGCTAGTGTGAATGGGAAGACTACCCCTTCAAACGGAGCATTTTCTGGATCGACCCAGCAAGCCAAAAGGGTTGAACCCGAGCCGGTTGACCTGATGGGACTCGCCGGAAAGACTATGGCGAAGCGACTGCTTCCGGCTATACCAGCGATATTTTTTGTGATTCTGATTTTGCTCAAGAGGAACAAGAAGAATCGCCGCAAAAAAGGCTAAATATATGAAGGTGCCTTTTGGCTTCTTAGCTACGGACCAGGAGAGATTGGAGATCGAATCACTCCTGGGAAGAAAGACGGAATTTCCCTTCAGAGTAGCTGCGCGCCACCCCTCTGGGGATGCAGTAGTCATAGAGAACTTTCCAGTCTCCGAATCCAATAGGCCGATGCCGACGTGGTTTTGGCTGGTCGACCGGGAGATTTCCCAGAGGGTAAGCCGACTAGAGTCCGAAGGCGGGGTCAAGGAAGCCGAGAGGACCTTTCCCCCTCTTCTGCTGGCCGCTGTATCTAGAATCTACACAGCAGGACGGGATGATCTCGTGGCTGGACTTACTATTCCTTCCCAATTAGCACTAGCCAAGGGGGTCGGAGGCGCAAGGGCGGGGGTGAAGTGTCTTCATGCTCAACTCGCATACTCATTAGCCGGGGGGTGGAACCCGGTCGGTTCTTGGGTGGCGACGAGGATAGCTCTCGAGATCAACACCTACACTCTCCTCTAAGGTTTATGGGGGAGCGGTGGCGGTCCCAGAGAAAGGATGGACGAGTTGGCCAATGTATGGCGCGGGGCGCGAATATCGTTAAGGCCCCTTCGTCCGAGTGACTACGGCCAATGGATCGATGTGCGCACGAGATGCAGGGAGTGGTTATCGGTCTGGGAACCGAAGCTCCAGTCGGCTAGGGTCGAACAGATGGGGAGGCCTGGCTTCGAGCTTTTGTGCCGGGCGAGAGATGAAGATTCTCGGCGGGATTTTGCATACGGATTCGGAGTATTTCTGGGTGACCGCTTTTTGGGCGAAGTCAACCTTTCGGGGGTCCAGCGGGGTCCCCTGCAAAACTGCACAATTGGCTATTGGATTGACCAGGATGTAGCGGGCAATGGCTATATTCCTGAAGCGGTGGTGGTGGGGATGAAGTTCGCTTTTGAAGAAGCGAAGCTGCACCGTGTACAGATTTCGATACTGCCTAGGAACCAGAGGAGTCGCCGGGTAGTAGAGAAGCTTGGTTTAGCACAGGAGGGCCTCGCTCGGAGGTACGTCGAGATCAATGGAGTATGGGAGGACCACCTCTGGTTTGCGATGACCTACGAGGAGTGGTCTGCAAGACGACTTGAGCTGGTCACCAAATGGATCTCAAAATGAGCCAATTTTCCAATAGCCGAAACTATTTAGCATCTGCGACTTGAAGTCGGCCGATGCCTCGGATACTTTGTGGGTGCTTCGACCTCTGAAACTGAGTTTCAGACCTTTCTGTCGTCGCCAGTTGCAGCTATGATGCAAAACTCGTTACCTTTTGGATCCGCCAACACCCACCAGTAGGTGTCTCCTTCTTCGAATCGTCTCAACTTTGTTGCTCCGAGCGTGACGAGTCTTTCGGCGTCGGTATCTGGGTCATCAGAGTAGAGGTCTATGTGGATTTTGTTTGCCGATTCCGGGCTACTTTTCTGTATAGTGACTAGCGGGTCACGGGCCAACGGATCCCGCAGGCCGATGTATGGATCCCAGAGGTTCCTTTTTTCGTAGCCCAAAGCTGAAGTCCAGAACTGGGCCACGGCCTCAGAGTCGTCGCTGTTTATAGTCAAGCCCCTAAGTCGAAGCACTTTTCCCCCCTGAAGATCTCCCACCGAAAAAAAGATGATATATCTGTTAGCGTCAAATCTATATGCAGTCGGCCTCAAGCCCGCTGGTCCTGTAGGGGAGGATCAAGGTTAACTCGAGCGATATCAGAAGTCGAGCTCGGACTGCTCTTCCGATTCGGGTTCTGGCGGGATGTCAAGTGGCATCAACTTACTATGTCTTAGCCCTATCAATTCAGGCAGTGCATCCCTGTCTTTTGGCCGGTTGGCAAATTGCTTGGAAGCGATGATGTCGTCCAAACCAGCAACCCATATGTGGACGCTCTCTTGTGTACGTTCACCGGCATTCAGGATTAGTGCATCATAAGTAAGGCGATCCCCTGCCTTGTTCGGTATGGTCCGCATAATGTCGATATCACCGGCCAAGGTTCGCCATGTCGTGATATCTTGGCTGGCGATCATCCACCTCATATCAAACTTAAAATCTCTGGCCACGCAGTCCGAAACTTTATCTACGCGCATGAATGCGCCAAGTTCTTTCATGGCATTAACTACGCGATCAAGATTCTGATCAGCGCTCTTGATGACGTAATCAAAATCTGTGGTGATCCGTTCGGCACCGTGTATTTGCGCGCCAATACCACCTACAATGATATATTCCACGCCATATTCGTTGAGTGTCGCAATAATCTTGTCGGTATCGAGAACAGGCGCGGAATCACTCGAATCGGGCATCAATCAAGTCCTGTGT
>JAKBHQ010000278.1 GCA_021836665.1 Thermoplasmata archaeon | reverse complement strand
TATTCTGACGCCCAAGCCCTCGTTGAGGCGACACTCAAAGTTGAAGAGCAAATGAGGGCGGCGACCAAAGCGTCAGACGCATCTCGAGATGATGTATTGGCACTGGTCACCTGGATCGAGTCGGCCGAGGAAGAACTTGATGAACTAAATGCAGCGATCTCTCGGGTCTCCAGCTTCGCTAGCAGCATCGACTCGATAGCCCAACAGACGCACGTCCTAGCATTAAATGCCAGAGTGGAGGCGGCACGAGTTGGTAACCATGGAAGGTCATTTGCTGTAATTGCCGATGCTGTACGTGACCTATCCGACGAGACCATAAAAGCGGCAAACAAAATTAAGCAGACCCTACTTCCCCTAGCAAAGAGTATCGAGGAGATGAGGGAATCGGCGATTGGCGCAAAAGAGAGCGCCGCTCAGACCCTTCGATCTTCGGGGAGGATCACTTCGGCTGTCGCCCAGGTAAATGGGCAGCTCGAAGAACTCGCTAAAAGGATCAGACACGTGAACGGCTTCATTATCTCCGCAAACGAACTCAGCGAGGTAGCGGAGACTGGCTATGTTGGGTTAAGTAACGGCTTTAGATCAATCTGCGATCGACTGAAAAACACCGCTGGCGGGGTCGAGAACCTTGTAAAGGTCTCTGAATGGCTACTTGGACAAGTTGTCGAATCGGGAGCCATCACACAGGACAAAGAGATGGTCGACATCCTCCAAGCCAAGGTATCCGAGGTGTCAAGGGCCTACGAGGTGGCATTGCGGGACGGAAGGGTGAAGGAGTTTGAACTCTTTGACACAAACTACCTCGAAGTTCCGGGAACCAACCCGAAGCAGTATTTATCAAAGTTCACCTACATCTCCGAGGAGATCCTCCCAGAAATTATCGATTCGCCGCTCAAGGACTCTGCTGTCGACTATTTGGTCATCCATGACAACGACGGCTACCTACCGATCCACAACAAAAAGTCTTCACAACCACAGGGTCCAGATCCGGTATGGAACAATGAGCACTCCCGTCACCGACGGATCTACTCCGACAAGGTTGCCAAAAAAGCCGCTGAATCACGAGCCCAATTTGTCATTCAAATTTATCGAAGGGACCTTGGAGGGGGTCATTACTCGTTGATAAAGGACGTTTCAGCGCCGCTTTATATAGAGGGAAAAAAGTGGGGATGTGTGAGACTTGGGTATAGCGTCAAATCCGAGTAGGTTGCGCCGAGTAATGCAAGGTCGAGTTAAAACTGTCAAACACCTTAGAAATAATTCGGTGGCGTCACACCATCAGGCAAAGCGGGTTGGCCTAATGGGAAACAACTCTAATTTCGAATTGGGGCACTAGTCGTTAGCCTCTCGCAAGATCTGCTCAATTGCTGAATCGATACGCTGTCCACGTTCTACCCTTTCCATACGAAATCTTCCAATCTCCGACAGCCGGTCGTCAAGCCGCTTGACGATCTCATCGTTAGCTCTTTTTGCTTCGGTCAGCATCACCAACCGAGTTCCGCTGTCGAGGTCCTTTCGATATCGCGATACAACTTCCAAAAGCCGATCTTCCTGTTCTAAAACCGCTTTCACCTCAGCGAGAGAGAGGCCCAAGACCTCCTGGAGCCTCCTAATAACGTCAATTCGTTCTAGGACCTTGCCTGAATACCTTCTTTCCCTATTTTCAATGTGGTCGATCGGAGAAATGAGCCCGATCTCCTCCCAATATCTCAAAGTCCTAGCGGTCAACCCGGTGGACTTGGTTACCTCACCAATCCGAAGTAAGCCCTCGGCGCTCTCACCCTCAAAGGAGAACGACCCCATACGGCCTTTTGCACTCCGGACGGTCTCTTCGGACACCGTCCCCTCCCCATTAGCCGTTGAGCCCTCTAAAACTCCCATTGTCAGATACCCACTCTCAATGTAGGGTCCGGGTAAAAGCTAAATGTCCCCATGTTCCTTCTGGTAGAGTCAAGCCTCAATGTGGGGATACTATCTGTCGCGCGCGAGCAGATCGATTTAGCGTGTTCATGGTTCAAATAAACTATTTTCACATCGGCGCTCGTCGCTTTTGGCTCCAAGGCCTCAAAAGATCCCTTGGTGCACATCGCACCATTCTGCCCAGCCATAGACACCGAAATCATCCGCACTTGGCTAGGTAGTCGACCCACCGTTCGAGGCTTTCTACACCGAGAAGTATTGACCTCCCTCGGGTCAACCTCGCACGAATTCAAGCACCACCAAATCATCTGTTCGCCCCTGGCTCTGGGTTGAGTACCTCACCTATTCCCAGGCCACCATCGCCATGGATAGCGAAGGAGGGCGAGGCCCCCATTGTGACTTCATGTACCGACTCTACGGCACTCGAGACCTGCCTACCTCTAGCAGACGAAACAACCGCAGCGATCAAACATGCCGATAAGGCGAAAATAAAGGCTTCATGGAGGCCAGAAGAAAATGCGCCCGAAATCAACTTCGGGAAAAACTCTTTACCGGTCAGAATCACGTAGTTCTGATGGGATAGGCCGAGCAGGACCCTATGCCCGAGGAGCTTTTGAATCGGGTTATACCCGAGAAAAGCCGCAAAAAGAATCGACACCGGCGGAAGGTGTGAGAGTCCCCGAGCCAGGTTCGCGTCTACGCCATGGCTAATTAAGCCAGTTGCCATGGCCCGTGGTAGCACCGCCGAGAGGCCCGCAATCATCAAGGAGAAAAATATGCCGATCGAGAATACCTGTGCTGAATTCTGGAAGGTCGAGTTCATCGCTCCACCCACACCACGGTTCTCTGGCGGTAAAGAGTTCATCACCGCCGCACGATTAGGAGCGGCGAACATTCCTTGCGAAAGTCCAGAGAGAAGAAGGACACCGGCAAAGTATGGGTAGGAGAAGTCCACCGGCATCAAAAGGAGCAGGACGAAGGCGACGGCGGTCCCTATCGGGCCAATCGTAGCGAAAAGACGCGGCCCAAACTTATCTGAAAGATGGCCCGACATGGGCCCAGCGATCAGAAACCCCACAGTGAGGGGGAGCATGTAGATACCCGCCCACAGTGGCGTAGCCGCAAAACTGTAACCATGGAGAGGCAGCCATATACCCTGGAGCCAGATGATGAGCATAAACATCAGGCCACCCCGTGACACCGCAACCAGGAAGGTCGAAAAGGTACCGAAAAGGTAAGTTCTAATTCTAAATAGTGGAATCTTGAACATTGGATTGTCGACCTTGGTCTCTATAAAAAAGAATCCAACCAACAAGGCGATACCGAGACCCAGTTCCAAAAGAAACGGCAAAGAGGTCCAACCCGTCGCTGAGTCCCCCGCCGGCTCAATACCATACGTGATTCCAACCATAAGCAAGATAAGACCCAATGCGAAGGTCGAATTACCGAGCCAGTCAATGCTCGACGGCCTTCGCACTCCCCTATCTTCAAGCTTCAAATAGGCCCAAATCGTACCGAAGAGTCCAATAGGTACCGAGATGAGAAAGATCAGTCTCCAATCGATAGGTCCCAGTAATCCGCCGAGAACCAGGCCGATAAAAGATCCACTAATCCCAGCAACCTGGTTGATACCGAGGGCCATGCCTCGCTGGTTCTTCGGGAAAGCGTCGGTCAATATAGCCGATGCGTTTGCAACCAAAAATGCCGAACCGACACCCTGAACCAACCGCATAATTATCAACCAGGTGGCACCGGCCCTGCCATACATCCAATCGACACTTAGCGCCAATGATCCGACCGTATAGATCACAAACCCCAGGTTGTACATCTTTACACGCCCAAACATGTCTCCTAGCCGACCCAAACTGACCACCAAAACGCTGGTCACAACGAGAAAGCCGAGGATCATCCAGAGAAGGTAAAAACTATTGCCACGCCCCAATG
>JAKBHQ010000082.1 GCA_021836665.1 Thermoplasmata archaeon | reverse complement strand
GATTGACCACCCTCGACCTAAATACCCTCGCAGCTTCTTCCTCAAGGCTCCTAACTCGAGGATTTTCGACACTCGATGAATCTCCAAAGTATGCCAACGGATCCTTCTCGGACAGGGTTCTAATTGCAGCTATCATTCCTCCGTGATCCTGCATATAGTCGTCTGAGTCAAAGATGTCATGTTCTCGATTGTCCTGATTTTTGGATGCTACTTCAGTCTCTTTCAGTCTCTTAGACAATTCGTCCCTGGCCGGAACGCCAAAACCGCTCCTGGTGTAGCTAAAGCCGCTCCAGTTGAGATAAACCTCAGCAAGGTCTTCATCACCCCGCCAGTCCTTAGAGATCAAAAGGGGCAGTAGTCCTGAACCATAAGCTCTTGGGGGAGGGCCAAACACTCTGGCGGTAGACAAACTACCCACCAGGGGATTGGCTTCGACCACTTCGTCCAATCGTGCCACCAGCTCAAACGCCTCATCAAGCAACTTGATCGCCTGCGGAAAGGCATCGCGAAAGAAGCCGGAAATTCGACATGTGACATCTACCCTGGGCCTACCCAGTTCTTCGAGCGATATTACGTCGAGTCCGGACACCCGTGACGAGTCTTGGTCCCATGTAGGGCGAACACCGAGTAGGGCCAGTACTTGAGAAATGTCGTCTCCACCCGTTCTCATGGCAGCGGTACCCCAAATAACCACTCCGACCGATTTCGGATACCTCCCTTTGTCCTCGACGAACCTTTTGACCAAAGAATCGGCAAGTTTTGTTCCTACTTCGTAGGAGAGACGAGACGGAATAGCTCTCGGGTCAATCGAATAGAAGTTCCTACCGGTCGGAAGAACGTGAGCCATTCCCCTGCTCGGTGCTCCAGAGGGCCCAGGCTCGACAAACCCGCCCGCAAGGGCCTTGATTATTGATCCCATCTCATCTGTAGTCTGTTGTATCCTCGGAACCAGCGAGCCGCATATCCAGCTAATAACCTCTCCAAGCTCGCTGCCGTCAAATCGCTCAAGCCCGCCAATTGGCCAATTGTGATCGGATAACTCCCGCAACACCTCCAATGTCGCTTGATCCACCAAGTCTGAGTCCCGCAAGCTCGACGACCCAGGGTCTAGTCCAATCGATCGAGCCATCGATCCCCTAAGTGATGCGACATTTCCCTGAGACACCCGGGTAATGGCGCTCACGGTATCAATCAGCAAGTCGCCTTCTGGCGGCTTACCCAAAATGTGGAGTCCTCCTCGGATAATGGCATCTTTGAGTTCGCAAAGGTACCCGTCTATGTGAGAAACCATTGAGTCAAAGTCTGGGTCTGAAAATCCACCAGCTGGAAGATTTAGACTTAGATCCTGATCGATCCTGTTCTCTTCTAGGAGTCGCCAGATATGCTCCCTAATCCGGGGTAACTTGGACGGATCCAGTGCCGTAAGTTTTTGGTGCTCATCCAAGAGATCTTCGAGCTGGGTAGTCGATCCATAGCTTCCCGCCCTGGTGAGTGGAGGGACCATGTGATCGATTATCGTCCCATGGGTTCGCCTTTTAGCCTGGGTTCCCTCCCCTGGGTCATTTACGACGAATGGATAGATGAAGGGGACATCGCCCAAAGCAACCTGTGGGTAACAGTCGGCGGAAAGTCCGACACTTTTGCCCGGGAGCCATTCCAGAGTGCCGTGCTTGCCTAAGTGCACAACAGCATCTGCCTGAAACTCAACGTCGAGGAAACGATAGAAGGCCATGTAATGATGCATTGGCACCAGCTCAGCTGAATGATAAATTGCTATGGGATTCTCGCCAAATCCCCTAGATGGCTGGATGGCCACCATGATATTTCCGAACCTTAAAGCGGGAAAGTGGATCTTCTCTTGGGCTATAAATGCCTCACCTGGCGCCTCACCCCATGATCTGGTTACAGCTTCCTGCACCTTCAAAGACATCTTTGAAAACTCATTTAGGTAATCCTTCACCGGCCAAGTCACCTCGTAACTACCTTGTGGGAGTACCTCAGTCGAGTCGTAATCAACCAGTTCCCCAAGAAGCTCCATCAGTAGCACCGGATCGGTAGGAAACTCTCCAGTTTGGTACCCAGCTTGGCGTAGCTGGATCAGGAGGTCGACGGCACTCTGGGGAGTATCCAGGCCAACTGCGTTCCCCAGCCTCGACCTTCTAGTCGGGTAAGCGCTTAGGACTATTGCAACTTTCTTTTCTGAATTAGTTTTATGCCGCAACCTGGCGAGCCTATATGCTTGGCCCGCCACCGAGGAAGTGCCTTGATCCGAAGTTCGATATGCCGAAATAGCCGTACCAAAATGGAGGTCATCATCCACAACCTCCTTGAAGCTGAACGGCACGGAGATGATCCTGCCGTCGAATTCGGGGATAGCAACGCTCATGGCTATATCCATCGGCCCCAAGCCGAAATCTGACTCAGCCCAGCTGGCTTGGGTATTCGTGGACACCAATGCTTGGAGGATCGGAACTCCTATTCTCGACATCTCACCCGCATCCCAGGTGAGTTCCTCATCATCAAAGCTGCCTGATGCTAGGACGGTAGTCACTATGACATCCGGATTGAGTCCCTGGATCTCGCCAGCGGGAGTTAGGCCTTGGTCGTTAGGAGAAGATCGTAGGGAGTAGCAGAAATAGGCGTCGACGCTCATCCCCAAAAAAACCATCTTGTCTACGAGATCATGGATAAATCGGGTATTAGAAGAAATAAGGTGTGCCCTATAAAAGACGACGACCGCTTTTGGAGCGAGGGGATCTGAACTCGTATGAGAAAAATAGACCCCGCTATTAGGCACGATCTTCGGCTCTTCAAAGCCAAATCCGTAACCAAATAAGGTATCCGCGAGGAAAAGCAAGAAGTTTGAAAAATTTTCAAGGCCGCCTTTGATCAGGTATTCAAGGGCATACTTATAAGAGCCCCCTGGTATCTCTGACATAGAGGCAAGCTCCTCGTCGAATGTTGCCTCGCCTGGAAAAGCAATAAACATTCCACCAATCGTCTTCGCCCAAAGACCAATCTCCTTGGCGATAAGTTGAGTGTCTTCGCCACCGAGCAGTCGCGCTACTACAATTGCCCTCGAACCCGAGGCGGCCGCCTCATTGACAAGCGACCTATATTCAGATGTTCGTCTAACTATCAGGTCCGGAAAGCCTTCCGGAAGTCCTTCCCATACGCTTCGCATGGTAATAACTTCGGTATCTGCGTTAGTGAAGTAGTAAATTCTGTCCAAGTACGAAATTACCTATCTAATAAATCTTTGAATCAAACTGCAACTTGTAATATTGCCTGAAAATCCAGTACGAGATGTTGGGCCACTCCTGGAAAGACTCTGAAAAAACAATCCCGAAACTCGGCCTTCACGATGCCTGGCTGGCGACTTGTCTAACATCGGTCTCCTTAGCTGGCAAGCCATTTAAGCATCGTTGTTTCAGAGGTAGCCTCCAAAAACCACTTTGCAAGACTGTCGTAATAATCTTGCTTCAGCTCCAAGTACGAAGGACCCGGGGCATACTCTTTATCTCCGCTCAAAGCAACCCTTTGCAAAAGCCACCTGCGAAACCCATCCGATTCGAGAACTCCATGTAGGGTCGTACCCAATACGTTGGCTTGCCTTACGCCTTCGGTCCCATTCACTCCGTCATACTGACCGAAACGAAGTCTGACCGGCGACTCGTCTAACTCGAAAAGTCCGCTTACCCCCTCCCCACGCATCACTCTCCCATTGTGAATCTGGTAACCATTGACTTCGCCGCCACCGTCGATCAGCCTTCCAGTTCTGGTCAAAGTCAGCTTGCGCTTCTCAAATTTGGTAAAAACCTCCAAGAGACCTAAACCCAAAGCTCCGTCGATCTCCGACTCGATCCC
>JAKBHQ010000483.1 GCA_021836665.1 Thermoplasmata archaeon | reverse complement strand
TCCGATCTAGTCTGGTTTGGCTGTCCCCCCTGATCTCCGACTATTACTGATAGCCCGTTCGACTGCGAAATGGGGAGGGAATAGGACCCCTCGACCCACCCACCATTGCCGCCGGCGTCTCCACCACCGGAGCCTCCAAGGAGATAGAAGTTGACCGAAGCAATCCCCTCTGGAACTTCCAACGACGAGCTTGAGGTGTACGAACAGACCACTTGGGAGCCGTTTGCGCTACAGCCAGATGGCAGCACCGACGAGGCGTTCTCCGCTGACAGCTTTCTTAGCGAGTGCGATGGCAAGGTGCCGATATTCGTCCTCGGCTCGGTAGTGTCTCCGCCGTCGACCAAGTAGGCCTGAGTAGTCGACGCAACGACGCACAAAACGACGATTAGGCGCGCCACACTTTTGGCAATCCAAGCGACCCTCCTCGACCGCTCAGCCTTCATCATCCCCCCGCAAGCAAAGCGCAATCGTGATCATTGTAAATCAAATATGAATAATTCGCAATAATTAACAGAAGTATTGCACTTCGAAGCGCCTCAGCAGATGTGGGGCATTGCCACATGTCTCCAGCTCAGAACGTACTAATCGGCACTCTTCTGAAAGCCGCGACGGTTCCTGAAGTTATTTCCGAACAAAATAGATCTCCGATTTGTAAAAATTAGCAACCCTGTTTGAAACGCAGTACTGCGTTTGACCTAGGCCAAAGATACTGAAGTGAGGGAAGGAAAACTTCGGTGAACACGTCTAATGACCAGTCAGTTCCGACCGGCTCTCGGTTCACCATTGACGAGTTCCACCGCTCAGTCCCAGTCCCCCGTTGAGCGGGTCAGCATTTCAAAGGCAATCCTCGGCCGCCCCCAGACCAAGGACCCGGCCAGCAAACATCATGTCGGCGATTATGTCGGCATCAAGGTTCTGCAAGCTTCTTGTCCTTGATCTTTGGGCATGACAAAGTCTTTCTAAATATGGGTAATTATCTAAATTTGGGTAGTATGGTGCGCGATTTCGAGATATCGAAATCGTGGAAGGTTGTCAACCCACCACGCAGATCTGTTATCGGGAGCGCAAAACAGAACGCCAATAACCCTTTCTCGCCACTAATTGGATCTCTAATCTGGCGACTGTAAAATCGGTCTATCTAGTCCCGATCCGCACTGCTTAGGTATATCGTCGCTCCCAGCTCGATGAACTCCGCCGACTTAGCGTCTAGCTGCTCTACCAAGGCTGGATCCCGGTTCTCTCTTAGCGACCTCGAAAGGGACATCGAGCAGAACTTCGGTCCGCACATCGAACAGAAGTGAGCCCTCTTAGCTGCGGGAGCCGGAAGGGTTTCGTCGTGGTACGACGCCGCCGTTTCGGGGTCAATCGACAAGCGGAACTGATCCTCCCATCTGAAGTCAAAGCGAGCCCGAGACAGCGCTAGGTCCCACTCAAAAGCACCCTTGTGGCCCTTGGATAGGTCCGCTGCGTGTGCGGCAATCTTGTAGGCGATCATGCCCGCTTTAACGTCTTGCGCATTGGGAAGTCCCAAGTGCTCTTTGGGGGTGACATAACAGAGCATTGCGGTTCCGTAACTTGCGATCATTGCGGCCCCAATCGCAGAAGTGATATGGTCATAGCCAGGTGCTATATCGGTAGTCAATGGTCCAAGCGTGTAGAAGGGTGCACCATCGCACCACTCTTCTTCGAGTTCGACATTCTTTTGAATGAGATGCATCGGGACGTGTCCCGGGCCCTCAACCATCACCTGGACCCCGAAGGCCCTCGCTATTTTGACCAACTCACCTAAGGTACGGAGTTCGGCAAATTGCGCTTCGTCGTTGGCATCTGCGATGGACCCCGGACGAAGTCCATCTCCCAAAGATAGCGATACGTCGTATGAGGCGGCTATCTCACAAAGCTCCTCAAAATTCTCGTAGAGAAAGTTCTCCCGGTGGTGAGCTAGACACCAGCTCGCCATGATGGATCCGCCCCGGGAGACTATGCCGGTGACCCGTGGAACGGTCATCGGGATGAATGCCAAGAGGATCCCGGCGTGGATAGTCATGTAATCTACCCCGGCCTCTGCCTGATCGACGACCGTCTCTTTGAAGACTTCCCAGCTCAGCTTTGTAGGATCGCCACCAACCCGGTGTAGGGCCTCGTAGATCGGCACCGTCCCGACCGGGACAGGCGAGTTACGCAATATTGCGGACCTCGTCTCTTTGATCGACCGTCCAGTCGACAGATCCATTACCGTGTCGGCTCCGAAGTCCACGGCCATCCTCATCTTTGCCACTTCGGTCGCTATGTCCTGAGAGACCGAGGAGTTGCCGATATTCGCATTTACCTTCACGAGAAACTTCTTGCCGATAATCATCGGCTCGGTTTCTGGGTGGTTAATGTTGGCGGGGATAATCGCTCGACCCGAAGCGACCTCATCTATCACTACCTCGGGGTCTACCCCCTCCCTGATGGCAACGAAGCGCATTTCGTCGGTGACGATCCCCGATATCGCGTATTGATATTGGGTAGGCTTAGCTCCGTTTTTCGCCCTCCGTAGGGGTTGGTTCGATTCGACGCCGTTCGACTGAACCGCAATTGATTCAGTATCGCCTCTAGAGTCGATCCAAGCTTCACGGAGACGCACCAGTCCGGAATGGTCTCTATCAAACTCTCCGGTGGTGTCGTAGAGGTCCAGGTGGACCTGATCTCCTTGGGCATCGACTTCGTCAAGAACGACCCTTTTGAATGGGACGCTTAGTCGTCCATCAGGACTCTTTTTGTAGACCTTAAAGCGACGCACCTGCATCTATGTCATCTCCCTCCGCCGGAATTACCCGGATCAGGTTGGGCGGTCGGTGCAGTGTCGCACCCTCTCAGCAAAAGCTCCCGCGTGTCACTTCAACTCTATACCCATTTGATATTCCCACCGACCAGCATGCCTGTCGCACAAAGCGGGGCTTCAGTTTTCGAAGCCGCCTAAAGTCGATCTTGACGAAGCACTTTCATTTCAACTATCGCAGTAGTCATGCCTTGCTCGGGAAAATATTCGCTTGCTGAGGCGTAAAAGACTGCGACGACTGGAGCAAAGTGTCTCGAAAAAAGCCACTGCGCGGGCTCCTTGAAAGGCTCACTCCCCTTTGCGTGAACTACACAGCCTCTCCTTAGCGTGGACTACACAGCGGACCGATCCTCGACCTTTTAGGGCCCGATTGAGCCGGGAAGGTGCCATCGACTCCTGCGGTGTATCCTTCCTAGCGGTTCTCACCAGCGCTAACTTTGAGGTGGTGAATATCCAAGCTCAGTCGGGCTAAAGATGATATGGGCATTATTTCTCAGATAAAGTGGGCCAATGGAAATAACAACAAGGCAATGGATCGACAAGATAGCCCTCGCATTGAACGTGGCATCTCCCAGCGACGACGAGGTAGATCAGCTACTGTCTTTGGCAGCGGTAGCGGCTCATGCGTCGGATCGAACGGCTGCACCCGTGACATGCTGGATCGCAGCGCACGCGGACATGGATCTAAGTGAAGTACTAGTTGTTGCACAACGCCAGGCCCGTGAGATAGAGGGCGGAGCAAGCTAATCGCGACTTTGCCGACTGTTTGACTTTGCCGACTGCTTGTTCCTGCGAATGATCGCCATACACAAAACGAATCCTTGTGCTACAAAAGGAACTCTACTTCGATTGGATTGCGCGAAAGACCATCAATCTGATGGCTTTTGAACCAACGGGAGCGCAATCCCCTTCCGTAAGGGAGGGGTCAAGCGACCTAATTCTTTTTCGGTCTACCTGATTTACGGCTAGGGAGTTTCTGGTTTTCTATGTACTGTTTCACCGTCTCTAATGGGGCTCCACCACAAGACACAACCGCATAGGAGGGCGACC
>JAKBHQ010000086.1 GCA_021836665.1 Thermoplasmata archaeon | reverse complement strand
AGCCCGACAAATCCGTTAGTCTTGTATCGTCGGAGAGGTGCCAGAGCGGCCGAATGGGGCTCACTGCTAATGAGTTGACCGGCTAAAACCGGTCCGAGGGTTCAAATCCCTCCCTCTCCGCCAGCTTTAGCTGGTCCCGGTGACCAGGAGAAAGTGGCGCTTCGAAACCTGGGTCATATGGTGAAGCCGAGGGCCGTGAATATTGCGAAGGCCGCCATCAACAGTCCGCCGATTGCCCACAGGATCTTTTCGGGTACCTTCTCCATCAAAATCGAGGAGTTGACGGAGATCCCTGACGCAGCGACCAAACCGATGCTCGACCCAATTACGACGGCTAGCGGCTTATGGGTGCTCGCAGCGAAGCTTGCCGTGGCGAATTCTGTGACGTCTCCGATTTCGGCGAGAAAGATGGCCAAAAAACTGATAACAAATGGACTTAGGATCCTAGACGGTCCCTTTTTATCACCCTCTGACGTGCCCTCGGGTCGAAAAACCCGTATAAACATGAATATTGCGGTGACCGACATTACCCCCACCGAGAGATATCTAGCGAGGTTGTGCAGAAGCAGGTACAGGGTAGTGCCGACGAGCACCGAAATGATTGCTTGGAGGATCAACGCGGCCCAGGCACCCAAGAGTACCTGCCGACGAGGAAGCTTGCGGGCCAGAAAGAGGGCAGCGAGCGACGTCTTGTCAGGGAGTTCGGCGAGAAAGATGGCCAACGCCACCGAAGCGATAACCCTTATGGATATTTTGATTCCCCAATCCACAAAATGACTATTCGATGCTCAGGAGCGATTACTACTCAGCAAGGTTTCTCCCTGTGGGCCGCTCCATTACCACAGAGCGTAATTGGCCGTGGATTCATTCTCGTCTCAGAGAGGGTCGCTCGCTATTAGCGTTGGACTGACCGACTTGGAGACGTCATCGGGCCCGGCTGGGTAAGAATTGGCCCGATGACTACTCGATGGTGAACGTGCGGATAAATAGTTGCACTTTACTCTCACCCAGACAAGTAAACGCTCGGCCCAATCGGCAGGTCATTCCAAGGAATGGGCTTCACCCAGCCACTGGATTCGAGGGCGGAAGAAGGGGAGAGTCGAGCGACTTGAACGCCGACCTTCGACCCAATTGATTATCTTGATTATGTCTCTTTAGCGTGAAGCCCCCCTTTGTCGAGGACGACGGCCTAAGTGGGACACTCTAAAGGAGCGGAATGAAGAGTGTGTCCGCCGAGTCAGGCCGCTTGGAAGTTTCTCGTGTGCTAACTAACGGAAGCGAGAGTTTGTCCGTAGTGCCGAAGCGGGATTGAATGGGAGACCATCCGTATTAGAGAGCTATCGGTCTTGACCATAGCTCAGCGCCCTCGGATTGGCGCCAGTCCGCGCCAGGGCAACACTATCCATGGTTCGAACGGATCATATCTTTTAGCCGCCAACCGGACACTCGGTCGATCCGACGTCTGCCAGTGGTGCCGTCTGCGGCGAAGCCCACTCTGTGACCGACCGTTTCCAGCCAGTCCTAAGAGGACAATTGCCGATATACTTTGATCGTCTAAATTGCTATTTGGTCAATACGAGTCTGTTGTGCGACCTTCCAAGTAGGGCTAATGCCAATCCAAGTACCCCGATGTCTCGAAGTACGAGGTCAGAAAGTCCAGCCGTTGCTACCAGGGTGATAACTATTTCTATCATTAGAACCACGGTAAGTAGGGAAGCCAACCTAGGCGCAACTCCAAATATCAAAGCCACCGCGAGGATAGTTAGCACCCAGCCGTGGGTGAGTACCAGGATCTGAGCCAGATGAGAACTCTGCGAGATGATAGGGACATAGCCGGTCCAAAGACCGGGTACCACTAGCTCGTGGTAACCAAACCAAAGTAGTACCAGCCCCAAAAGTATCCTGGCCGCTACAAATCCCCATTCGCCGATGTTTTCGAGAAAGTCATACCGTTTCTGCGGCGACTCGGTGTGGGCGGTTGCGCCAGGGGCTGAATTAGAGATGAGGGTACTTTTTGAACGGGATATTGGCTCCCTGCGCACCTGTGAAACCTTTTGGCTTGATCCGCTCATGCCCGAACCTCACTCTTGCGAAATCGTTCTGCAATTACCTTCATTCGACAATCCTCCCAGCTGGCGTAGTAACGATTACCCCGTCGTCGCTCCCCCCGTAGTCGTTGTTTCCCGAATCATCGCTAAAGCTTGCTTCGATGAAGTAGACCTTGTCGCCCTTGGCGTAGGTGGCGGACTGAGTTGAAGTGGGGGATGATGCTGGTGCCAAGGTAATGGTTTCTGCCGTTGCTCCAGGGTGTACCTTCACTACGAAGCCCGCTAGCGCGAGCTTGGTTTGCGAGCTTTCGCTTCCCGGGTAGATCTGAAAAGCGTACTTAGCATATTGTGTCGAAGAAAGAACTGGACCGAGCTTGACCGGCGCTGCGGCAGAACCAGATGCAGTCTTGGTGTTACCCGAGGATCCGGTGGAGCTCGATGAAGGACTATTTGAAGTATTAGAGGATTGTGTAGTTGAACCCGAGGAAGTCGGGGCGGTAGCGGAGATATTGCCACCGTTGGTAACTACCCCGTGTCCGTACCCATGGAAGGCCAACCCAGCGGCTCCCAGCGCAGTTACGGCAAGGAGAGAAAGGCCAACCTTTCCAAGCTCCTGATCTAATATCTTCACTCGGCATCTCCGTACGGTGCAATCTCAAGTGGGACTTGAGATTGTGGGGCAATCAATATTTCTGAGGACATAGTGCTATAGACTAAGGGCGCCTAAATTGGACTTAACTTGAAATCGGCTGTGTGAAGCTTTAGTTTCTTCATTTAAATCGCAGAATTCAATTCTCCTAAGCGTCAACAGAAATTTGGATGAAATCTTCCCCGCCGATTTAGATTCGATGATAATCTCGCTTTGGCTCTGGATAGCTAGGGAGGGAATATGAAAGCAGAAGTCAAAGGTACGACAATGCCCGTATTGGAGGTGACCCTCGACAACGGGGAGTCGGTCATTTCTACCCACGGCGAGCTCTCCTGGATGACCCCGAATATGCAGATGAGCCAGACCACCTCAACGGGTGGTAGCGGTAAAGGCCTCATGTCTTCTCTAAAGCGAGTGGTGGGTGGCGGAGGCCTTTTTCTTACCAAGTACCAAGCGACCGGCGGCCCAGCAATGGTTGCATTTGCGGCTAAGTTGCCAGGTCGAATATTCAATGTCGAGATTGCTCCGGGCAAGGGGTATTTGGTTCATAGGACGGGCTGGCTATGTGGAACCGACGGAATCACGCCGACCATCGGCCTCCAGCAGTCCTTTAGGGCCGGACTGTACGGTCGGGATGGTTTCATTCTCCAAAGACTTGAAGGTACCGGTACTGCGTGGATCGAGCTTTCAGGCGAGATAATTAACTACAACCTCAATCCGGGCCAAAGTATACTCGTACACCCCGGACACGTCGGGATGTTTCAGGATTCGGTTGCTTTCCAGATCACTACAGTGCAGGGCCTGTCAAATATATTCTTCGGCGGTGACGGATATCACCTCGTCGCGCTGACCGGTCCAGGCGAGGTCTGGTTACAGTCCATGCCAGTTGCACTCTTGGCGCACGCCCTTGAGCCGTATTTACCATCAGGCAACGGGTCTGCGGCCGCCACCGGTGGTATTACGGGCGGAATAGTCGGCGGACTCTTTGGAAACAACATCTGACGGTGGCGCTTCAGACGCCACCGTCGTGAATGGGTCTGTTGGAACTGGCCAAATAGAATTTTATCTAATTCATCGGCGGAGGGAGATAGCTCGCTTCGAAGGGCCTTTTGGCCTGGTTGGTGGCTACCTTGCCCTAGCGGACCGAGGTCCCCGAGGCCACTAGGTCTGGCGGTAGTTGGAG
>JAKBHQ010000331.1 GCA_021836665.1 Thermoplasmata archaeon | reverse complement strand
CTATCTCGAGGTCTTTGGCCGTTGATATTCGCTAGGGACCTCAGGTGACCCAGGTTCAGAGGTGAGCCCGTGCCAAGGGTATTTGTCGCCCAGAGCGTTTGTGAGATCGGCGATACCGGAGTTGTAAGCCTCCTTAGGGTTGGCGGCCCACCAAATCATTCTTGGCCTGATTCCAACTCTTTAGTAATGCTTGGAGGAGTTCACCCACATCTCAATGGGCGCCAGCTGGTACCTTGTTCCATTGGTGCGTTGGCAACATCGATCACCCGGCGAGCCGTCTTGGTCTCCACCCGCTTGCCACATAGCCGCCCAGAGATACTCGACGAGAAAAACTCGTGAGGATCTTGGAGGTGTCCCTCACTAGCTCATTATCGACCTTTGCTCGGTCCACGACGATCAGCCTGAGTCCTTTTTTGACAAGGGCGACCCTTAGATACTTCAACGCAAAGGTAGCGAAGCGATCCCGGTGCTCGACGATGAGTCGAGACGCCGATGGATCGTGCAAAAGAGAGAAGGACTTGCGTAGGTGACCGCTGATAAGTGACTCGACCTTGGTGACCACTAGGTCCACGGCTGTCTTCTGAGATTGCGCCCCTTTCTTTTGGTAACCCTTGCCACATGTCGATATGGGCAGGACTTCTGGGTCCGCCAAGGAGAATCCTACATGCAGTAGGGTCAGTCCTTTTGAGGAGTTCCGGCGGCGTCAACCGAGATAAGCAAATCGACCTTACCGTCTGGTGCCGCCAGCTGTGGTTCAAGGAACTACCGATAAGCCGTGACACGGGCTATCCCTTGGTATTGCGCCTATTGTGCGAATCTTATAGTTGCACCATGCCAGGAGGTTGAGTATCATCCTGCGCTAATGCGGTGACGGTTGATGGTCCCTCAACAGCTTTTAGGCCATCGATCTGCTAGGTGCCAACCGCTCTAGTACAACAAGCAATCCGGCACAAATCCGTCAAATTTTAACTTGATCGATTTGAAGGTCGTCGCTACAGGTCTTCCCCTGCAAAACGTCAAAACCCTCCCGCATCCAATTGATCTGCCAATCTCGTGGTCTTAGCGCAGTCATTTGCTAGAAAACCGACCATCGAAACACCCAACCCAGGTACCCCTTGGGACAAAGCAGCGAAGCTAACACGCTAGTTTATAACTCGTGAGCCAGACTTCATTATCCCAAGAGACCTACGAGCGCCTGCAAGCGGAATTGCTAGACCTGACAACGCGAGGCAGGATCGAAATAGCCCACGCGATCGAAGCTGCGCGAGCACTTGGAGACCTGAAGGAAAATGGTGACTACCATGCCGCAAAGGACACGCAGGGCAAAATGGAAGCCCGAATTCGTCAGATTCAGGCGCTTTTAAAGGATGCCATCATTGTCGAGTCGGCCCATTCTCCCAAAGTGGTCGAACCGGGAGTAGTAGTTCACCTGAAGTACGAAGGTGAAGACGACGTCTATTCTTTCCTGGTTGGCTCGATCGAGGAAAAGCGGAGCGGAGTTGAAGTAGTCTCCCCTACTTCACCTTTGGGGAAAGCACTGCTCGACCAGAAAGCGGGCACCACTGTCGAATATGATGCCCCCGGCGGCAAACTTCGGGTCGAGATCGTTCGCCTCGGCGACTAGCGGTTGTAGCCAGCCACACTCGGGCTAAATTGTTCCACAGCGAGCAAGTTATACAACCTGAGGCGGAGAGTAAATATGGGACGCACACTTTCGGAGAAGGTCTGGGACAACCACGTCGTCTACAGCAAAGATGGCGAGCCGGACCTGCTATATATTGATTTGCACTTGCTTCACGAGGTGACGTCCCCTCAAGCTTTCGATGGGCTACGAATTGCCGGGAGAAAGGTAAGACGGCCAGATTTAAGCCTTGCAACCGCTGATCACAACGTCCCTACCGCCGACATCGACCAACCTATTAAGGACCCGATTTCGAGAAAGCAGCTCGAAGCGCTATCTAACAACTGTTCCGAGTTTGGCATCCCGCTTTTTGCCATGGGAGACGATAATCAAGGAATTGTCCATGTCATAGGGCCGGAACAAGGATTTACCCAGCCCGGGATGACCATCGTCTGCGGAGACTCTCACACAGCGACCCACGGAGCATTCGGGGCATTGGCATTTGGTATCGGGACTTCCGAGGTGGAACACGTACTTGCCACTCAGACCCTTCCGCAGATTCGTCCTAAGAAGATGGCGATCACCGTCGACGGGAAGCTGCCAGAAGGGGTTACCGCCAAGGACCTTATTCTGGCCATTATCGGCGAGATTGGTACCGGAGGAGGTATCGGCTATGTTGTCGAATATCGAGGAGAGGCGATAAGGGCGCTTTCCATGGAAGCTCGCATGACCGTCTGCAATATGAGTATCGAGGCAGGAGCAAGGGCTGGCTTGATTGCGCCAGACCAGGTAACGTTCGACTACCTTAGGGGACTCGACCATGCGCCTAAAGGGGCCGAATTCGAAAAAGCGATCGAATTCTGGAAGACTTTACAAACGGACCAAGATGCGGAATTTGATAAAGAAGTCCACATTGACGCAACCAAACTCTCCCCCTACATAAGCTGGGGAACCAATCCTTCCCAAGTTGCCCCACTCTCTTCCAGTGTCCCAGACCCGAGCCAGATGACAGACCCGGCGTCCAAAGAAGCCGCTGCTAGAGCCCTAATTTACATGGGCCTCGAAGCTAACATGCCGCTACGAGAGATCAAGGTTGACACCGTATTTATCGGTTCATGTACAAACTCGAGAATTGAAGATCTGAGGGCTGCGGCGGCAATAGTGCAAGGAAAAAAGGTAAAGGAAGGAATCCGAGCCATGGTGGTTCCGGGCTCTCATCGTGTCAAAAAGCAGGCCGAGGCGGAAGGATTAGACAAAATCTTCACTGCTTCCGGATTTGACTGGCGTGAGCCTGGGTGCTCTATGTGCCTTGGAATGAACCCGGACCAACTCAGCCCGGGCGAAAGAAGCGCGTCCACCTCAAACCGTAACTTCGAAGGTAGACAAGGTAGGGGGGGCAGGACTCATTTAGTTTCACCGCAAGTCGCTGCAGCCACCGCCATCCTCGGTCGCTTTGGCTCGCCAGATGAACTGTAGATCCATTGTGGTCGATCACCAATCGAAAAGTCTCAAGAGTTCAGGATTTTTTATTAAGGAGTCAAGTTGAAACCGATCAATAGGATTGAATCCACCGCCTTACCGCTCAAACGCTCTGACGTCGACACCGATCAAATCATCCCAAGCGAATGGCTCAAGAGGGTTGAACGAAGCGGTTTTGGAAAGGGACTATTCGGGGAGTGGCGGGATGACCCGTCCTTCGTATTGAATGACCCCGCCTTTTCGAAAGCCCATATTTTGGTCGCAGGCCCCAACTTTGGTACCGGTTCATCCAGGGAGCACGCCGTCTGGGCACTGATGGATTATGGTTTCGAAGCTATCATCTCCTCTAGATTCGGGGATATTTTCAGGAACAACTCGACAAAGGCTGGATTGGTTCCAGTAGTTGTTCCCCAGCCGCTGATAGAGCAGATATGGAAGGCGATAGATGCCGACTCCAACCTTTTGATCTCAATTGACATCGACAAGCGGGTGGTCGAAATTCCAGCGCTCGATGTAACTGAGCCATTCCTCCTCGATGATTTCACCCGCTACAGATTTTTGGAAGGTCTGGATGACATAGGGCTTTCCCTGCGCCACAAAGACCTTATTTCGGATTTCGAGGACACGAGAGTCAGCTGGATGTCTTCGACGCTTTAGCCTTTTTGGCAGAAATCGTCGTGGAGTCCACACCCGAAGTAATAAAAAGTCCCACCATGACAACTACAGCACCGACAAAAAAGACCAGCTCAAGCTTCTGATGCTGAAAAAAGAAACCTTCGG
>JAKBHQ010000217.1 GCA_021836665.1 Thermoplasmata archaeon | reverse complement strand
CATAGCCATGCCCTGTGAAAATCCCATGGGAAGCGGCTGATATCCAATCTGATAGACAGAAGAACCCATTACTTGGCTGATTGGGACGAGTCCAACCGAGGTTAGCGCAAGAAATTCCGAAGTCGAAAGCGTCGAAGTAAAAGGCCTATCAGATCCCACCTGACCTTCGAGCCTCTTCTTAGCTGTAAGTGGAACTCCTCCTTCGGCCACACTCTGCAGGCTCTTTTGGATATCTTCCTCGGACATCGGTGTGATTTGTGGGTTGGTCCTTTGGATGGCACTGCCCTGGGCAGTCTGTGCACCACGATTTTTAGAGAACAGTCCCATTATTCGAGCCCTAACAGCTTTGCTAAAGCCGCTCTATCTTTACCGGCTCTCTCGGCCTCGAAGGCGGCGGTAGATGCAAGCTTTTCAATCCATTCAGATATTGACAGCTCCATGGATTTCAAGACGATTCCCCTAACGCGCTGTGAATATTTGGCAACTAATCGTCCGGAGCGCCTATCTAGCCCAAACAGATCGCCTTCAAAGGTGACCGTGATAGCTTCCACGATCTTCTCCTTGGATCTAAGCGATTTCCGCTTAAAGCGGACCTCCGTGTTCATTGGGAATAGCGACCCCATTCGAGCCGCTACTGACGACACAAAACTCTCAATGTCGGAGGCATCGTAACGCATCGACGCCGCCAACATGTCCATTGATCCTGGCGTGCGAGCGACCTCGCCACCTATTTCGTCCATCTGGTTTTGTCCCTCCACCGTAGTGATGATACATCCAAAATGGTGTCTCGCTCGACTGCGATCTGTTTCTAATCTAACGGTCCTCTTACATCACCGACTCGCAGTGCACCAAGGCCAGTATAGATCTAAGGCTCGCCCGGGATATTTTTTCGGACAAAACAACACGTCGTTTCATTGGTGGTCCTAAACACCGCTATTCGCTGGGCAAGCGCACTACTCAAATGGCGCGTTGACATCCTCCCCTTCCGTGAGGGAGAGGAAAATGTCAAAGTTTGGTCAATCAGCCGCAAGGTAGCTGTGGTGAACTCATTCCTTGTCGACACTCGACATGCCTAGCGACATTGGTTGAACTAGAAATATGCTGGTGAACGTCAAAACAGCAGCTCGAGAATTAGGTGTCCACCCAGAAGCTTTTGAAGGTGATCTAGCACGAGACGTGATCGTGACCCTGTTCTTTGTTCATCGCTATCGCTCTCATAGTCACAAGAACAGACGGGCAATGGAGAAACTACGCAAAGTGACAGCCGTAGATCTATCCGAAAGAATCGGTGCTCAAGAGATCACGCCCTATTTCCATTACGCCGAGGTAAAGAGAATCTCAGACGAGAGGTTCCAACGCCGAAAGGAAGGCCGAATCAAAGAAACAGGTGTCCCTTTTGGAACCGCCAGCAATTGTGGTCGAACCAGTGTTGTCGATGGGCTTGCTACCGCTCACCAGGAGACTCCAAGTCAGCCACGACGGGTTAGGCCGGCGGTATAACACGCCCAGTGCCGGTTCACAAGGTTCGGCCCACAGGCTACGGACCGAAGAGAGTCAACGGCTAAAGAGCAAAAATAAAAGGATTGCTAGAGATGTCGAGGTTTTCTGGAACACCTGGGGTCTCCCACTTCGGAGAGTGTCGTCAGAAGAAAAGCTAAGGGTATCGTAAGAATCCACAAAAGATAAGGCATGCTCCAATTCAACTTTTGAAGATCACCAAAACAGACTGAATCGTGCAATTACATTTACCACGATGCGCTTTGGCTAATCGCGTCACCTTGCATCGAAGACTTGGACTGGCAATTACGACTCATCGCCAGTCCATACTCAAAAGCAGCAAAATTTTCTCGCGAGAGATCTAGTGAGAATGTCCTTCGTGATTTTCAGCATTCTCAGCTATCTGGCGTCTTACGTCGTCCATGTCGAGTTCACGGATCTGACGAATTAGATCCTTAAGCGCCGCTTCAGGCAGTGCGCCGGGCTGCGAATAGAGCAAAATTTGGTCACGGAACGCCATGAGGGTAGGAATTGACATGATCCGGAAGGAGCCGGCTAGATCACGCTGATCTTCGGTGTCTACCTTGCCAAAGAAGATATCTGGGTTTTCTTCTGATGTCTTTTCAAATACCGGAGCAAATGCCTTGCAAGGACCACACCAAGATGCCCAAAAATCTACCAGGACAATCGAATTGTTCATCACGGTGTCGTCAAACGTCGCCGTCTCAAGATTTACAGTTGCCATCAGGCCTCCTCAGTTACAACTTACTTACTAAACCATAATACCCCTCAGGGTATTCCATCCCAATGTAAAATAGTCGTCGGCCTAACTCTCTGCGAAAAACCATGCCCTTTATGGCTGATCAAAAATTAGGTCTTTCAAACTTATACACTCTTTAAAAGCGCATCGGTCGGCTGTCTGTTCCCAAGATATAAGTCGTAGAGTGACTCGCCGGTCGCCGCCGCTACCATTGCTCAAATGGAGTATCGCACTATAATCGAGCCGTTTCGCATCCATTCGGTTGAACCGATTCGAGTAACCACTCGTCCCGAACGAGAAAAATCGATCAGGCAAGCAGGCTACAACGTCTTTAGCCTTCCCGCTAGGGAGGTCATGATCGACCTCTTGACTGATTCAGGAACCGGAGCGATGTCCCGAGATCAATGGGCCGCAATTCAGCATGGAGATGAGTCCTACGCTGGCTCGCCATCTTGGACCATTTTCCTCGACGCAGTACAGGAACTATTTCCATTTGAGTTCGTTATACCGACCCACCAAGGCAGGGCAGCGGAACGCATCCTTTTTTCTGTAATTTCGGACCCAACGAAGACCATTCCATCTAACACCCACTTCGATACGACGCGGGCCAATATCGAATATACAGGAGCGCGTGCGGTCGATTTGGTCATAAAAGAAGGCAAGGATCCTAAGTCTCGCCACCCATTCAAAGGAAATATCGACGTCGCAGCGCTTCGAAAACTTATCCAAGAGACAGGTAGGGACAACGTACCGGTCGTCATGCTAACGATCACAAACAACTCCGGCGGCGGCCAACCGGTCTCACTCGAGAACATACGGGAGACCCGTAAAGTTTGTGATGAATTTGAGATACCCCTGTTTATCGATTCTTGCAGGTTTGCCGAGAACGCTTGGTTCATAAAGCAGCGCGAGCCGGGCCAGCAGGATAAAGAGGTCAAAGAGATAGTTCGCGAAATAGCCTCGTTGGCAGATGGTATGACCATGTCCGCGAAAAAGGATCCGATGGGAAACATAGGAGGCTGGTTAGCCTGCAACGACAAGGATTTAGCTAATAAGGCACGAACGATGCTTATCCTCACAGAGGGATTTCCAACTTACGGAGGATTGGCCGGCAGAGATCTGGAAGCTATAGCGGCGGGACTGACCGAGGCCGTTTCCCACGATTATCTAAAGTACCGAATTGCTTCTACAACCTACCTTGGAGAAGCGCTAGATGCCTTGGGTATTCCGGTAGTTCTTCCGATCGGGGGTCACGCCGTATATATTGACGCCCGCGCACTGTTGCCGCACATACCACCTTTGCAATATCCCGGTGAGTCCGTGTCTGTAGCGCTTTATGAACTTGGCGGAATTCGAGGTACTGAGATCGGTACCGTTATGTTTGGCCTTCAACCAGACGGTAGTGAAATTCCTGCGGCTAACGATCTTGTGCGGCTAGCAATTCCGCGCCGGACATACACGCAAAGTCACATCGACTACGTAATAGAAGTTTGTGAGAAGCTCAAGGATGAGGCTAAAGATCTTGGAGGATACAAGATCGTTTCTGAGCCAACCTCGCTTCGACACTTCACTGCGGTATTTGAGCCTCTTTGATCGGTTGCGACATTCATACTCCTTAGAGTGCGACGGAT
>JAKBHQ010000172.1 GCA_021836665.1 Thermoplasmata archaeon | reverse complement strand
AGTAGCTTAACCAAGGATTAGGGCGTTCGAAGGATTGGGTAGTTGCAATGAGATATCCGCTGGCGGGAGCCGATATCCAGATGGTATTTGACGGTACAATGTCCAGCGTTAGCTCGATCAATTGGCCAGGATGGTCGAAACTGACAAGTGGGTCAGAGAGTGAAGATGAAATTCCATCGGCGACGACTGATTTCACTTTACCAAGGGGATCCGAAAAGTTGAAATCTGCGCCGTCTCGCCATCCTTGCAGGCTGAATCTAGACAGGTCTGCGTAGCGATTGATTAACTGCTGAAGGCGTTCTAGTTCGCTATATATCCTGATTGTTTCCAATTCATCTTGGATAAGCCAATAGGAGTTTGAAGCTGATCGGTCGTTAATTGAATCGATCCTTCTATTCACTATGCTTTCCCACCAGCCGACCCATTCGATTTCGAGCGACAGGGGATCACCGATCAATGGCGCTACTGGATCACCTTTTGTCACGCAATGCAGTGGCGGGATATTTCCTATTCCGTCGCAAGCGATGCCTGCGGCGTCCCTAGTGAAAAGAGCGAGATAGATGTGTTCATTTATCGCTATCGAGATTTTTGTTTGACCCATTGCCTATGATTTCCAATGCTCGCCTAAACTGTCGTCGGTGGCAGTGTGTCCGCCGCCCACATTAAGTGATCGTCACCAACGAGCACGATGTTGAGCCGAATCCATTGGGCAGTTATGTTAGCCTCATTCGCCGATCGCAAATCTCCCCACTACCAAAGCCCTGGATTGTCGGCTCGGGGAGCCTAACTGTCTAGCGGAAAGCAGGTTCTTTGGGGGATATCAAAACCGACCTGGCAAAAACTATCCCGGACGACTATCCGCAGAATTCTTGCCCCGTAGACCGACTAACGATGAACTTCGCGAAATTAGGTCTCTCGGGACTCGGGCAAGCGTTGCTTGACCTTCGCGGAACCTGGAGAAATCCGGTCTCATCTGAGCCGCATGTCCGCTTTCGGGTTAGCGGATGCTGCAGACGCCTGACAGAATCGACGCAAACGTCGCTCCATTCCTAAGAGCCTAGGATGAACTTCGTTTTGAAGTGCTACATCGCACTCAGTCCCAGTTGTCGCAGCTGACTTGATGTAGCTGAGAACGATCTTGAAGAGCGACACTTTGATAGGTCTCAACGCAAAAACCTTGGCCGCTAGTCATTGGAGGCCGACTTCTTATCCTTGGGCTTTGTCATAGATTCCATCTTGCTTTGATCGTAGGTGTGATGGTCTGACGGTTGCTTTGTTGTATTCTGCTTGGCGGAGGCGATCGGTTGTGCCGGCGATGTCCAATCGGATTCAGCCGGGCACGATGATGCTTCTGATGGCGGACTGGACCGTATTCCACCAAGACAAAGGAGCTTGCCATCAGCCACCAAACGGCTCTTTGCAGATCGTCAAGACCCTTCAGATGCCCCGAACCCTGCCAAAGCTGGTGGACGACAATGCCCTCTTAATTTCGGCTGGGCCGCAATGAGTTCCCCGGATTCGTCATCGATTCCTATCGCTTTGGACGAAACCGTACATCCTCGCTTCAGCGGATGACTTGCCGCTAGAGGTCATCAAGCGGTGTAGACATCAAGCATCTCGAGTCTAATCAGCGCAGATTATAAATGCAATTCTCGGTGCCCTGCACCAACGGGACTCTAAATCTCCATGGATAGAAATGGTCATATTGTGTCCCATATCAGGATCTGGGGAGCTGCTCGGCCTATTTCGGTAACTCCTCCCGGCTGACACTTCGACGTGGTCGCCGCCGGCGAAAGGGGCAGGGGGTGTTCACCTGTGCTTTGGCATCAACCCAACGGCCCGAACAAACTTATTGATTTGGCGATTTCCGTCGCGGTAGATGGTTCGTCGAACTCGCCTTTGGACTTCTGATGTAGCTGCACTTGATAGCCCGCCTCTCGAGTAGCCGTGTTCTACTGCTTCAACATCCCCTAGAACACGGGCAAGCTTGTACATCGACGACCTAGTACTACTTATCGACAATTCCCGCCTCCTTCAACCTACGGTCCGTGAGAATCACTCTTTCAACGATCGATATGAGCTCTTCTTTGTCGTCGGTTCCCTCTATCATGTGAACATCTTCGTCGGGAACGCGCACGCAGCCGTGTCCCTCGTCTTCAAAGCCTTTTCGCCATTCGAGCCAAAGCGTTCCATCAGGATCGTGTCCGTCTTCAGCATTTGCGTCTATTAGTGCCAAGACTTCGCACTGGCCGTTGCTATCGACGTCGTATTCGATAATTAGCATTCGCACCTCGCGTCAAAATAGCTCGATTTTGTCATACTAACATATCTTGGATTGCGAAGTCTTTCCGGTAAATTGTATGGCTGCTGACTAGTAAAACTGGCAAACTATTCCGACATATTGAGGGGTCCCCGGAAGTTGATCCACAGCGAGTGTGAGTGTTCCTCGGGTTTACTTTGTTCAGACTAGCAATCGCTCCCCATCCCCTTGCTGAATTCGATTAGAGATATAGATGAAGCAAGGGGATGGGGAGGGATTCGCCACCTCGCTTTTCGTAGTGGGTTAGGACGCCAGACCCTCCACCTCCTTCCACCAACTGCAGGCCCTGGCATACTTGCAGAGAATGCTTCGCTGCTGGGGGAGATCCAGGGAGACGAACTTATTGGGTGGAAGGTAACCAAGGGAACTATGTGGCCGATATGCGTTGTATTCAGCTCTCCAGCGATCTAGTAGCTTCTGAGCCTCGGCGACACTCTCGAAGAGCTCGCCGTTTAGTAGCTCGTCACGCAGCCTGGAGTTAAACGATTCGACCTTGCCATTTAACCAAGGGGATCCGGGCTCGATAAAGTACAAGGTAACCCCTACTTCTTTGCACCAATCCGCTAGTACTCCTGCGATGAACTCCGGTCCGTTGTCAAGGCGTATAAAGCTGGGATTCCCCCTTTCTGCTAGAAGGTCATCTAGAACAGCGACTACACCTTTGGCATCCATGGATCTCCCAGCGATCGAGGCTAGGCATTCACGGGAGTATTCGTCGATGACATTTAGCACCTTGATAGGTCTGGTATCGGTGGTCTGGTCGAAGCAGAAGTCCATCGCCCAGCAGACATTTGTCTGAGTTGGCTGGTGTACTCCCATAGCTACTCCTTTGCCGTGGGTGGGTTTTTTTCTTTTTCGGTAGGGGACCTTCAGTCCAGCGTTACGCCAGAGCCTCTGAATGCGCTTTCTATCCACCGACCATCCTTGTTTGTTGGCCTCGCTATGGGCTCTTTTATAGCCCCATCTCGGATGCTCCAAGGCAAAGGAGCGTAGCCAGGTGACCAGGGCCTCATCGGCTGGTGGTGGGATGGGCATCGGTAACCGCTGGGTTGAGCGTGATTGACCCACAACTCGACAGGCTCGTCTTTCGGATACCCCGAAGCGCCGCTGCAGCACACATACTGCACTGCGGCGACGACTCGGGGTTAGAAGTTTCCCTCGGCCAGCTCCTTGAGCATCGATACGTCCAAGGTCAAATCCGCGACGATGGTTTTTAGCCGGCTGTTCTCTTTCTCGAGTTCTTTGAGCTTCTTGGCATCGTTGGCCTTCATGCCGCCGTATTGGTTCTTCCAGCGGTACCAGGTGGTCTCGGTGATGGCGAACTTACGAGCTACCTCGGCGACCGTTGCTCCTTCGTTGAGAAGCTTGTCGCCTTCGGCGAGCTTATTGATCACCTGCTCAGGGGTATGCCTTTTCGATTTCATATTACTCATTCCTCCATATTCTATTTTGGAGGCACGACTCACATATCGGATGGCTCAGTTTTCCGGTGGCCCCTCAAAAGGACAACCGCAACAAGAATGTGCTATAACACTTGTAGTACATCTATATTTGTCAAATGGAGAAGGCA
>JAKBHQ010000468.1 GCA_021836665.1 Thermoplasmata archaeon | reverse complement strand
AAAAGCGATCCAGGGTGCCAGGTAGGTTTTTCCTCCAGATAGCATGAGGCAGTCGGCCCCCTATTTTTGACCAAGAAGGTTCGGATGGATTCGGTACTGGTTTTGGATTCCTTGTCGCGGTCGTTTGGGGAGAAGCGCGTTCTGAATGAGTTGAGCTTTGAGGTCCCTCAAGGTGAAGTGTTCGGCTTTCTGGGTCCAAATGGATCCGGCAAGACCACGACCATGCGGGTAGTCTTCGGACTTTTAACCCCCGACTCCGGAGAGGTCCGCTACGGCGGTAAACGGGTAACAAAAGACGACTCGAAGCACTTTGGGTACATGCCCGAGGAGCGGGGGCTGTATCAGAAAATGACGGTTGAGGACCAGCTCGTCTACTTTGGACGGCTCCACGGTCTAAGCCGGGAGAGTGCGAAGCAAAAAACTCTTCATTGGCTAGATCGGTTTGGTCTGATAGAACAGACCGGCTCCAAGATCGAAGCACTTTCACTAGGGAATCAGCAGAGGGTTCAGCTCGTGGCCTCACTGATCCACGACCCTCAAGTACTCATCCTCGACGAGCCCTTTTCAGGCCTGGATCCGATCGCTACGGCATCTATGGCCGAGGTGATGCACGAGATCGTAAAGGCCGGCAAAACCCTCATCTTTTCGTCGCATCAGCTAGACCTTGTGGAATCAATCTGCGAAAAAGTAGCGATTATTAAGGACGGATCGCTCGTCGCCTACGGTGACGTCGACCAGTTGACGAGGGGTGACGATCTAGAAATTGAGTTGGTGACTTCTACCCACGATCTACGGTGGATTTCCGACATACCCGGCGTCGAGGGTTTCAGTGAAAGAGATGGGCGGGTAAGGGTGCGACTAGTCGAGCCGCAAGTCTCTCAGGATCTCTTGCGAGGGGCACTGGCACATGGTGACCTACGGGAGTTTACATTCCGTAAGAAGAAATTGTCGGAAGTTTTTCTACAGGCGGTAGCCAGCAGGTCAGTGTCGAAAGTTCCCAGTTCCGAAACCGCCAATTCACTTATGAATGCCAAAGGGGTATAGATGCCCGCTCACACCAAAGAAGCGGTCGTAATTGTCGCGACAATTGCACTTGCCCTGCTAAGGCGAAGGTCGCGGCTGCGAAAAAAGGCGGCCGCATCCGTCGCTGAGGTTCACGAAAAATCGAACCCTCTAGACCTGTTTTTTAGGGGCCGCCCTATCCCCGCTGCCCTACTAGTGGCGAGGAGGGAAGTTCTCCAAAGGCTCGCTTCAAGGGCTTACAAGGTCATAATCGTTCTAATGGTCTTAGTCTCCGTAGGAGCGATTGCAGTACCGAAGATCGTCGCTTCTTCGGGGGCAAAGTTGACCGTCGCAACTACACAGAGCGGCGTAAAGGAACTCCGCTCGGTAACGCAGCGGGTAGAAAAACTAACCGGCGTCAATTTAAAGATCAGCGTGGAGCCGACCACTGCGGATGTTAAACAGAGCGTTCGCAACGCTAAGGCTGCGATAGGTTATGCCGACTCTGAGCTCATACTCAAGCGGCCATTCGCTCCAGGTTCCAACTCCTCGACGACTAGGGCTCTTAGCGCCCTGTCTCAGGGAATTCAGGTTGAAAAGGTACTCTCCTCCGGTTCAATCAAGAAACTTCCACCTTCTGTAGTTGCTCAGATCCTTTCGCCTAAACCAATCAAATTGGTCTACCTTCTTCCCAGTCTTGCTAGGCCAAAGGACTTATCGCTAGCCATTGTGGGCCTCGTGGCGACATTTATGCTATTGAGTACCTACAGCGCTTGGGTATTGATGGGGGTGATCGAGGAGAAGAGCTCGAGGGTTATCGAGGTGTTGCTGAGTTCTATTAGCCCCAGGTCACTACTTCTGGGCAAGATGGTCGGCATTGGAACCGCAGCACTCACTCAAGCGGTAACTGCGGTGTTGGCGGCGATAATCACCACCCTGGCCGTCGGGTCGAGTATTTTACGGGGCGCAGGCCTGGAATTCATCGCCCTCCAGCTGATGTGGTTACTCCTCGGGTACTCCTTCTACTGCACACTTGGAGCCCTCGCCGGATCCTTGGTGTCAAAGGTGGAGGACGCCCAGTCAGTAACTGCATTCATCCAAATTCCATTGCTATTGAGCTACCTTGCGAGCTTTGCGGTTTTATCCGGTAATCAAAACTCGCTATTGAAGTTACTCGCCTATATCCCGATCTTCTCACCATTTTTGGTTCCGATCTATTGGAGTTCGGGTCAGTTAGGGCTTGGGCAGGTATTTCTTAGTGTTGTGATAAATGTCCTTTGCCTATACCTCACCTACCGATTCGCCTCCACCGTATATCAAGCCACGGTTTTCTCCAGGGGGAAGAGGGTCAAGTTTAAAACCGCCATAAGGCTCGCAAGACTAGCAAACTAAATTGGTACGTGGTCTGCTCTGTGTCGGAGGATGATCCAGGGCACGCTTATGGCCCGATCGCTTCGAACTTCAAAATCCACGTTAGCCGACCCAATAAAACGGGCCAATTCCTGGTGACTTCTATTGGTTGACCCGCTGCTTCTGGTCACCGATATTCATTTTTCTGCTCTGGAGGAGTGATACAATCTCGATACCAGTGCTTAGATAACCACGTTGTGCAATTAAGCGGGAAATTGTGCAATTAAGCGGGAAATGGACGACAAGGTGGCTTGCGCCGAAATTCTTGAACGGGACTTAGCCCTTCAGATGATCGAACGGGTGCTGAATGACGCCAGAAATCAGAAAATGGCGAGTGGGTTTTTCACCGGCCCCGCTGGGATCGGTAAATCGCTACTCCTGAACTTCGCAAAGGATGCCGCCTCAGACTTCGATGTCGGGTGGAGCCGGAGCGACGAGATCGGGTCCGGAATCGCACTGGGAAGTATTTGGCGCTCGATCACCACGCTCGGGGTAAAGGATCCATTTGCTAGTGTCGGAGGGGCTTCCCTCGCCGATCGATTGGCGACAGCATCACTCTGGCTTCAAGACTGGGCGCTTATCGAAAAAGAGAGACCACTCCTTCTCATTCTGGACGACCTGCATTGGGCGGATGCGGGGTCACTCGCACTCCTGAACCACTTCATACTGAGTCAACTACGCGCTCCAATCGCCATCCTAGGATCTGCTCGGCCCTGGCCGAAGCGAGCTTCGAACCTATTTCAGGAACTATCCGACTCCGGAGTCAGCTGTCACCTCGAGCTAGAGCCCCTATCCGACCGCTCGGCACGAGAACTCATCGTCTGCTACGGTGACGCAGACCCGGACCCGGATCAAGTCTCCTTGGCTCAGGAGCGCTGTGGAGGAAACCCACTACTTCTAATCCACTTTGCGCGCGACATAACCAGATCACAGGTGGATAAACATTCAAACAACCAGTTAGCTCATCCAAATAAAGATCATCCGGCGATCGGCTCCCTCCCCAATCAACTTGATATCCATCGCCTTGATATCCATCGCCTTGTTGGAACCGATCCACAAACCGTGCGCTTCGCAAGGGTGGCATCGGCGATGGGTGACGAATTCCCCCTCTCAGTCGTTGTCAAAGTGGCTGGATCGACCCCTTCGGGTGCCATCGAGATCATCGACCATCTCGTCTATTCGGGAGTATTTTCCTCAGAAAACTCGACAAACGTCAAATTCTCCCATTCGATGCTCAGGGAGATAATCTATCAATCTATCCCCGGTCCATTGCGGACCCAGATACATCAAGCACTCTTCAAAGAGCTGATTTCCCTCGGCTATGGCCCAGAATGGTGTGCGTCTCACGCCGGATGGGGAGGTATGAAGGGTGACCCAGCCGCTCTTGAGGTCACAGTGCAGGCGGGTGATCTCGCAACGAAGCTTGGGGATATTGATACTGCCATTAAGTGGTATTCACAAGCCCTGGAACTAATGGGGAATCAAACCCCACCCGAGCTGATTCTGCACACCTGTGGTGCGCTCATCGACGCTGGTGATCCCCGGCTGGTCGTCGGTCAGCTCACCCAATTACTCCAGTTGCAAAAGTTTCAAGGTGCCGCACTCGCTAGGGCAAAGCACCTAAGGTCAAAGGCAAACTACGCCCTCGGTGAAATCGAAAACTCGCAGTTGGAATACCTAGAGGCCGCTGAAATCATGAAAGGGTTTGATCCTGACGAATCCGCAATATACCTTTCAGAGCTGGCGCTGAACACCTTTTACACCTTGGGACCCCGCCACGTTACAAAGTACATTCAAGGGGCAATCGCCCTGACCGAAAAAAAGGGATCAAAGCGGCTCAGCGATATCATCAGGTCGATTTCCGACCTAGCGGAAACGAACTTAGCCAGTCGGTTAGCGCAACCTTCGAGAACGACAACCCTTGAGCCCTACCCAGAGAAGGTTTCAAATAGCCAAGGCTACATAACGCCATCCCTTCCAGCCTGGATTCCGGCTTTGGCGAGGATACAGGTTGCCAAGTTCAAAGAAGACTTCACACTTGCCGGAGAGTACTACGAAAGCGCCAATGTCGAATTCGATCTGCAATGGCGCCCATTGACCAGGAGCTACTTCGATGTTGCGCACGCGGACACCCTCACAAGGCTCGGCCGCCTAGCTGATGCAATGAACCTACTAGAAGAACTCGCTACGCTCGGGAAGCTACTCGGTTCTAGAAGAACTTGGGTAGAGGTTGGACTGGCGAATATCTACTTCCATCAGGGGAAAGTAGATCTAGCCAATCAATATCTAAATACGGTCAAAGAGGCCCTCCAAAGTCGTCCCGAGACTTGGTACCCGATGTTGAGGTTTTGGCAGACGAAGGTCGAGATCGACGTCGCACTCTATAAAGGTGAATTGGCTGGCGCCCTGAAGGGTGCTAAGGCGATCGAAAAGCTGACCCTTGAATGTGGAGTTTCCAATCCAAACTCAGCTCCGTGGCATAGCAGTGCAATCACCGCATACGCCAGAAATGGCCTGCATGATCAAGTAAGGCGGGTCATCGCGATGCTCACAGACTCCGAATCGATTAGTCACCTCGCTACACCAAAGGCGATAGTCGCCCACGCACGGGGGCTTTTATCACAGGCAGCCGGGGACCCAGCAGGCGCGGAAAATAACTTCAATATCGCAATCAATCTCTATCGAGCCCTGAGCATGCCCCTAGACGAAGCGAACGCCTTGCTCTCCTACGGGTCCTTTGTTCGAAAACAGTTTGGCGCCAAACTAGCGAGGCCGATTCTTGTTTCGGCTTTAGAGAAGACCAACTCGATAGGTGCGTTTACTCTTTCGAGCCAGATCACATCCGAGCTACGACTTGCTCAAGGTAGGATCTCCAAAAAAAGAACCGACAGCACTATCCTTACTCCAGCGCAGGAGAGAGTGAGGGACTACGTCCTGAATGGACTTTCCAATAGAGAAATCGCAAACGCTCTATTCATTTCACCCCGAACAGTAGAACACCACATTTCGGTTTTGTTGAAGCACTATGGGGTTCAGAGCCGAAAAGAGCTCATTCAGGTACTCTTGGGCCATTAAGCCAGTAAACCCCGAAGAGTCACACACATTCGGCCCACCAATCAAACCGGGAGGCCAAGCTTCGCTAGATAAACCGAGGACAAGGCTCCTTTATAAACAGTCACAACCACGCCAACTTTCATCTTGGCCTTTGGCATGAGAGATCCAGTGAATCGTAATTGAAGATGCCGAAGCAATCCATCAGGGTCGTCGAAACCCAATTTGAATAACCTTGCCATGAGCCTCTCCTGGCGGCTGGCCGATTCACTACAGAGTGCGACCTAGCAGCGGTCTAACTTTTCATGAAAATCAGTGTTGAAATTTTGCAAATTTAACCGAATTAGGTTTTCGCGACAAGATGGAACATACCTGCCCATCGTCGCAGCTCTCGGGGCTAAACGATTCCGCATAGCTTATTAAGGAGGCCAGCTCTGACTGGAGATCTTCGAGTTCTGCAATCTTGGCCTCAATCGATTCTCGGTGCGCCAACAGTAGCTGATAGACGTGCTCGCACGGCGTCACCCCTGATGAGCGTATGGCGAGGATTTCCCCAATCTCCTTCAAACTCAACCCCGCAGACTGGGCATTTGAAATAAATGCGAGTCTCCTCAGCGAATCATCTTGGTAGCTCCGGTAGCCGTTTGCTTCCCTATTCGCTGCGGGCATCAACCCAATCGACTCATAAAAACGGAGAGTCTTAGTTGAGAACCCAGAAATTTCCGCCAATTCGCCAATTTTCATCAAAACCTCACTTGACATTCCAGCTTAGTGGAAGGTGTACCCTCAACTTGGAGGTTACATTATGGAACTCAAAGTTCTTTATATTGATGGGTGTCCAAACTCTGCGAGTTTGATCGCCAAGGTTAGGCGGATCATAACGGATCGGGAGGACGTCTCCTTTGAAGCAGTCTTAGTCGATGATAACAACTTGGCCCGAATAGCAAATTTCCACGGCTCTCCCACGCTTCTTGTCAATGGACGTGACCCATTTTGGAGCGGCGAATTATCCTCTTATACCGAAGGGTTGGCCTGCCGAGTATTCCTAGATCACCAAGGCAAACCCATCGCCACGCCGAGCGATACCGACCTGAAGCGGATAATAATCGCGCGTACTGATTGACCATACTAATTGTGGTTTAGATAAGCCACTCAAACGATAAAACGAGCATCAAAGGCCAGCCGTGGGAATTATGGACGACCAACCATAGTGTTAGTACCAGTGAGGAGAAGAATACTATTTGGTCCGCTTAAACCCAAGCCTGATCAAACGGCTCGTGTTGGTTGGCGTTTTGCGCTCCACTAGCATTCGATAAGTCGCTGGTATCTCGGCCAACATGGAGGCCGAAAAGCCCGATTAGTTGGACATTGCTTTGCAGATGACACAGAGCGGATGGGGGGGTATTGAACTTGACAAATCAAGCGCTTTTGCTGATGGACATGCAGATCGGAATCGTAAGTCGTCTACCTAGCGAAAGATCCGAGGCTCTCTTATCAGTCCTCTCCACCACCGCCGCTACGGCACGCAAAGCGCGAATACCGGTGATCCATGTTCGGGTTGCATTTCGAGCCGGAACACCGGAGATAAGCCAGCGCAATCAAACCTTCTCAAATCTCGCAGCTTCGGGGGCGATGGCTGAGACGGACGATGCCACTCAGGTTCATCCGGCAATTTCGCCGCAACCTGGCGACATCGTCGTCATTAAGCGCAGGGTAAGCGCCTTTACCGGGAGTGATCTAGAGGTCGTATTGAGGGCGCAGGGTATAGATTCTCTCGTCCTCACCGGAATCGCAACTAGCGGCGTCGTGCTATCCACACTTCGCCAGGCGGCAGACTTAGACTATGCCCTCACCGTTTTAGAAGATGGTTGCGCCGACCTGGACCCCGAGGTCCACCGGGTACTCATAGAAAAGGTTTATCCACGCCAAGCCAAGGTAACTACCGCCTCGGATTGGATCGACTCTATCAGTGGTTGATCTCTACACGACGACGACGACTTAATACTGGCTAATAAAATCCCGCTTGGCCAAGTATCCTACGGAGCTGTAGCCGAAGGATTACAACGGCTGCCACGGAAGCTAGCTAGAACAAGAGAAAATGGAATTGCCTGAGTGGACACTGTCCCAGGGCTAAATCCTAAATCGACATCTAACCGGCATCTTGCCTGTATTTTGCCCGAAGCCGCACGCAAGTCGGCCAACTCGTATTGGTCGGCGACAAAGGGCCACAACCAACCGGGACGTATCACTACCTCTACCGATGGGCCGAGCCGACTGGACTGGAGACCATGTTTGATCACGCCCAACTTCTCGACAGCGCTGTTCACAGCTGGTACTCATCGACTCGCCAAACAGATCGAGGGTCGGTCGTCTCGGTGGCATTGTTATGAGTTTCCACGACTTTTTCAAAGACTCGCAAGCGCTGTGGGCAACCTTATACTTCGTCGCTACAGGCGGCCCGCTAGAAATCATCGAACAGTAGGTGGCTAATCAGCGCAACGTTTAAGCACAGGTCTCAGGGCTTCGCCCTGGTGGGGCTCTACATCCCCATGGCTAAAGCCATGGGGATTCCGCCCCACACCCCATTCTGGTAAGCAGAGACCAGGAGGGCATCCACCTTCGCCCCAAAAAGGTCATGACTGTTGATCCAGATCAAGCCTATTTTTGGAGTGACGAATGGCAGGAACGAGAGCGTCGGTCCGACGAAGACATTCGTTCTGGACGGATACATCGCCTCAAGTCTGTAGACGATATTGACCGTTAGCAGCCGTTTGCAGTCGTGTACGCCATTCAGTTCACTGACCAGTTTCAACATGACTACAAAAAACTCACTCACATTGAACAAAAGGCGATAAAGCGGGCTGTGATCAGAATGGGGAGCAATTAACAGATGACGATTTTCTATCCAACATGTGCTATCAGTGGACGACACACTTGGACGCTAAGAGCACAAAGTTGTGCGGGGTCCCCGTTAGGGATCGACACCCCAGGGCTATAGCAAGGGGCATAGACACCACGTCCCATTATTGCAAGGTGCGGTAAGGACAGAGCCATTAGAAGCACCCAGAACCGGGCCTCTTAAATTGTATTGAGCTAGCAAAGCAAAACTGGCAACCTCATCCACCCCTGCCGAATCATCTGTGCCGGACCTATTGGTCGTTGCGGCTTGATGGAAGCGTTGCCAGGTTACTCTGACCAAACTGCGGAGTATGAGGCCCTTTCCGTATGGGTCGGAGGCTGACGGCCGATCGCTAGCCGAAATCCTTATAGGCCCGAACCCAGAGTGTCTCGTAGCCAATTTCTTCCAGTCTCAAATTCAATCCCTCAAGCCACTTTGCAAGGACTCCTGGATCCAAGGAAGACAACTCCTTCTCCGGGTCATCCTCAACCAGTGCCAACCCGATTGCCGAGGCGATCCCGAACCTCTCCGACAGGAGATCGTCAGAGTCGAGTATCTCCGCCATCAACTTCACCGACCGCTCCGTCGTGTCGTAAGGTCTCGACTTAGAGCCATAAAAACGGGAGGTAGCTGTCGCAAGCGAGAGCTTTGAAAACCCTCGGACAACCCGAAGAACCTTCGAACCGGAGTGCGCCTTTGTGATTGGTCTGGGTAAAAACGAGCCCGAGCTGTCAACTTGCCAGCCGGTTTCCAATAAGAACCTTTCCGAAAAAGTAGCTACTCCAATTCCATCTATCCATTGCAAGCTATCAGCGGGGTTGCCCGGCACCTTGACCAGTGGCAAGTTCAACTCATTCGCTAGTCCCGCCACTATCTGCCTCACCTCGTCCCAATCAAGTTGCGGCCTCTTTCGCATGAAGTTGACTATCACCGGCGCCTCCAAAGTGAGCGTTGCATTTGCAAAGGAAGTTAACATCTTTCATGAAAAACATATTCATCTATTTGTGGCCTCGTAACGTAGGTACCTGGCCTCCTCGGTATCTACATCGCTTAGGACGTCGGACCCAATGCCCAGTTCCGACAGGATCTCCACCCGCTGATCACAATCATCACCGACACTGCGATGTGAGACAGTGAGACAGAGTTCGTCTAGTAGCCCTAGGCCCGAGAAAGACTTCAACAGAGTCAGTCCACCCTCGCTAAGCCATGGGCCGGGGTAGCGCTCAAATAGCGTCTCGAGCAACAGACTGACCCCCTCATCTGCCGGTGGAAGGGGAAGTATCACTCGACCGGGATCGGGACTCTTTACCATCGACCCGGCTCCGCCGAGTAGTCCGAAAAGTATCGGTGAGGTCACGTCTTGATGTTCAGGACGGAAGGAATGTGCGAACTGAGGACTGCTGGTAACGACGACGAGCAGGGGCCGGAGGGGGAGGCCTAACTCCATTCTTGATTGGCTGTACTCCGGCCTCGCCTTTGGCGGTCGATACGACTCTGCAACGGCGGTCTTCCTGCCGACGATCAAACCAGTCGATACCTGTCGCAGGTGGATCAGAAGCTTCAAGTCCTCGGGGTTGGAAATCCCCCTAGAGGAACCGGCAACCGATACGCAGCCATCGTCTGAGACGATGAAGTTACCCCTGAGGGTCCCGCTAGCTAAAAATGGGTAGACACCAAGGAGTGACTCAAACTCGAAAAAGTCGGTCGATTCCGATCCAAAGGCACCTTTTCCCGCCTTCGCGGGGTAACCTGTATCTCTCAACGATGCACCCAATATCCCTCTTTAGTCGCAATCCTAGTTTCGAACCAGAGCTGTTGCTTAGCCAAATGGTACCTCCACCGAGATTCTCCAAGGCTAGCTTCTCGAGCTATGTGCCGTCGAGGGAATTTCCAAGTCAGCAGGTGGCCAAGGAGACAGCGCAGAACTTCTCCCACCTAAACTCGACCGCCGAAAAGGAGACCGGCCGCTTTAGGTTGCCGAGAATACGCCAGGTAGAGACGGACCACCTACCTTCGGGGATATATCTAGACGGTGGCTTTGGCGTCGGCAAGACCCACCTCCTGGTCTCCATCTTCGCCGAAGCTTCGGGGTCCAAGGCGTATACGAGCTTCAGTGACCTGACCTACTTCGTCGGTGCGCTGGGCTTCGACCCCTCATTCAAGCTCCTTTCGAAGCTCAACCTCCTCTGTATAGACGAATTCGAACTCGACGATCCGGGGGATACGGTGTTGGTTTCGAACCTATGCAACAAGCTCGTCTCGGAAGGAGTAAGACTCGCTGCGACCTCAAACACCCTCCCAGAGCGCCTCGGCGAGGGCAGGTTCGCAGCTGAGGACTTCTTGCGAGAGATACAGGGTTTGAAGGATCACTTCCTCACGGTGAGGATCGACGGACCAGACTATCGAAAGAGGACCTTCGACTTTACGCTACCGAATCGAAGCGACCAGGAACTAATCGCCTGGGCAATGGAAAAACCGAACTCCAGCCTTGACGAATTTGATCAGCTACTTGAGCTACTACTGAAGTACCACCCAACTAGGTATCGATCCCTTCTGTCTGGGATCGAAGCGGTTGGCATTCGTACAGTGAAGCCATTCAGAGACCAGGCTGCCGCGCTTCGCTTCGTGGCCCTGGTTGACAGGATGTACGAACTGGAAATCGACTTCGCCTACTCGGGCTGTTCTTTAGAGGAGCTCTATCCACCTTCGTTCATGCGCGGTGGATTCAGGAAAAAATACGGACGTGCCCTCTCTCGGCTCGCTGCACTTTCGAACTAGTCTCCCACTCGCAAATCACGCTCGACTACCCATCTTTTATAGCATCTGCCCGGTCTTACCTCTAAGTTATGGCCCCTAAGTTATGGCCTCTAAGTTATGGCCTCTAAGTTATGGCATAGAAATTCGGCACCTCACAGGCTCGCTCCGTCTTTCGGTGAGAGAAGCCTCGCACCTTCGACCTCTGATACCCCGTAAGGGAGGACCGCTACCGCCACGACCTCAACACCGGCATCGAAATACGCCTCAATCTTTCTACGACAATCGGCAGGAGTCCCGTGTACTACGAGATCATCGACCACCTCATCGGGGATGGCCGCAACGGCGGCCTTCCTCTCCCCCGCCTCCCAGGCCTCCCACATCCCAGCCAGGGAATCCCCCCTGCCTAGCCACCTATGGAACTCGCGATAGACTGGCACGTTGAGATAGGCCGCTATAGCGTATCGCGCCTGGCTCCTCACGGTCTTTGCGTCCTCGCTCGGAGCGACAAAGACCCTCGCTACCACCTTTTTCCCATCTCCGACCAGGGGCACCACCTTTTTTGCATCGGAGGAAGAGAGCCAGTTGATGATAGCCCCATCCGCCTCCCTCCCGGCCATCTTGAGCATCTGCTCCCTGAGCGCCGCTACTAGTATCTCTGGGGCCTTCGCCGGGGGATTGGTCAGTCTAAATCCCTCGATCTCGAAGGTCTCGAAGGCGTGGGAAACCTTCTCCCCCTCCAGAGCCATCTTTAAAAACCTGACGAGATCACGGGTCTTTTGGTATGGCCGTTCAAAATCCAACCCGTTCCAGGACTTTACGATTACGTTAGAGGACGCACCCACCCCGAGGGTAAAACGGCCGGGAGCGAGGTTGGCCAACGAAGCGGCCGACATAGCAATCGTCGCTGGCCCCCTGGTGAAGGCGGGGACAATTGCTGTGCCAATTTTCATCTCAGGCACCCAATCAGCGGCGAGCACTAGCGGGGAAAAAGCGTCGTAGCCAGCTGTTTCGGCGGACCATAGCTCCTTATAGCCAAGTGAAAGGGCTTCTTTCAGAAACTCTTTATGCCCCGATAAAGGTATCTCATTAAGGGGTATCGTAAGTCCGTAACTCGCCATGAGCTAGATGCTAGCCTACTAGCACGCCTAGTTCAGGGTCACCCACGAACTGGAAATGCCATCGAATTGAGCTGTGAGGCGATACTCCCCTGCGAGATCGGTACCACAACCGCAGGATTGGCCATTCGCACCCGAACGGCGAAGGTTCCTTGGGAGCCTAGCGATACAAGGGCGATCTGTCCTTTGGCAACAGTTACTCCACCATGGAGGGTTCCTTTGGAGGACTTCACGATGTTGGCTTTTGCCTTGGTTTCAACCGATTGGACCGCCGACGGTGGCGAATTGGTGGTGGTTATGGCCTCCAATGAGTAGCTCCCGCCGTTGCCGCCACCGTTGGCATCCTGTATGGCTAGGCCGGATCCACTCGGAGGCTCGCCTTGAAAGGTGATCCACTCTTTGGCGGGGACCGAATACCCCAGTTCCGAGTAGGCAGCCGAGGGCTGACCGGCGATCGGAACTACCACATCCGTCGAGACCACGAGACCAACCCCAGAATCGCTCACCGAGACCCCATAAGCCGAGGCTTGAGGAAGAGAAGTCGAGGAGGAGAGGTTTACTACGCTAAATGACTGTGGCTCTATGGTCTGGGAAAAGTGACTCCCACCTACACCCGTACCCGCAATCACTCCGACCTTCCCCAAAGACCCCACCACGGCAACGTTAGCATTTACCACCGAGGTGGAGGGGTTGAAAATTATCAACTTGGTCGATACACCCGGCGAGTTGGTTAGAGACGGCAGATACCACTTGGATGACGGCCTATTGACCCCGAGCAACAATGAAGCACCGAAATTTGTTGGTGTTTGATACTGGCTTAGTCCAGAGACGACGATACTGCCCGACCTAGCCCTAACTTCAACGACTACATTTTGGTGACCGGGAAAGCGCTTGGAGAGGTCGAAACCAAAGGTTCCACCGGGTCGAACGACGATTCCCTGCAGGGTTCCGAGGTCGGTAACCCCCGAAGGAGAGAGGAGTCTGATGTCGAGGACCGCCGTAGTCTGCAAGGGATTAAAGATCGCCACCTTGAAGTGGGTACCAGAAGTGGTAGCCCCATCTTGCAACACCCAATAAAAGCCCGGGGTCGCCTGGCACGGTGCCGCCACGTTACCTTGTGGGGTGGTGAGTTCCACCGCCACCGCGACCTCACCCCCTCGAGCGACGATCCCGACCCCGCCTGCACTTTGATTTGAAAACAACCCGAGGTCGATCTTGTCGATGGACTTTCCAGGAACAACCAGCTTCGAAATCGCCTTGGTAGCCCCCTTGTAGTAGAGGCCAATCTCAGCCTTCTGCCCACCAAGGTTAATAAATTCAATCCGCCCAACCGCCTTCTGCCTCGTAGGGTTGGGCCATACGCAGTACCAACTGGAGGTTGAGCCACCGATACTGACGGCCGGAATTGACAAGCCGGCTGGCCCGAGGGGTGATCCGGCCAAGGAAAAGGCCTGCTGCGAGCTGACCCTACTCACCGCTAGCTTTTGGATCCCGAACCCCAAGGCGATAATTGCCACAGATATTATGACCATTATCCAAGTAGTCCGCTGGCTTTTTAGGGCGTTCTTTTTACTCTTCAGCTTTACCACCACTATCCGCCTAGACCAGGAGGAACGATTCTACTGACCGATCTAAGCATCGCCGTCTCCAGTACTACTGGAAAGTTCCGACAGGCCATCGCCGGTTTCATTATGCCCTTTATGATCGGCCAGATGGTGGGCTTGCTCGGGGCCGACTGAGGTATCCTCGGTCGCAACGGAGTCCTCTGGGGATGCTTTGGAACTCGCCCCGGTGACTCCCAAGGTTGGTCTATTGAAACCGAAATGACGGAGGATATTTTTTACCATCGCCTCGCCATTGGCATCGAGCAGAAATGAGCGCTTCCTCAACAGGGCCAACAGTACGAGTCCCAAAGCGACTAACTGCCCAATTATTCCAAAGAAGTCAATGAGGGCCAGAAATGGCGAGCCGCCCACAATCCCCGTGGTCTGCTTGACCGGGGGTACGACCTGGAATGCGACGAGGGCCGGGTCGACCAACAACTGCTTGAGGTCAAATTGACGCTCTAGTACCAAGTCGAGGTCGCTGCCCAAGAAGTACTGCCCCCTACCTATCCCCTGGGGAATCACAACGTAACCGACCCCATTCGATGCGAGTATGGATCCTAATTTGACCTCATAGCCAGATATTGCCGATTCAACCGCTCTCTCAATTGTCAAAAGTCCTTCGACGCGAGGCGGGACTACCTCGGACGTCTGATCTATCCCAGCTGATGGCAGGACGTTTAGCGCTAAGCCGGTTGCGAGCCGAAATGAACCAACTGGCAGGTTGGTCGGTGAACCGAGCCATAAAACGTTTGTGTTAGTAGATAGTTGGGGGAGAAATGAGACGCTCGTGGCATACCCTCGAGGTGCAAGGCCCATCGTCCCGGAAAATATCCCCGGGGCCACAAAGACCACTCCTGCGAGAATTGACAAAATAAGCGCCGCTGTGAGGGGTTGCCGCAACCCTAAGGAGTAGGCCTTCAGGTCGAGTATCGTCGCCTGGATTCCGATAGCCACCAGATCGAGCAGGATCACCCCCGCCACTACCTCGATGAGTGAGAGGGAAATCGGGGTCACCCCCAAGATGCCCATAGAACTCAACAGCCCGAAGAGCAAAACGAGGCATAGCTCCATAAGTATGACAGACGCTTCGGTGGCCCTGCGGCCCTTTGCAATAAATGGGGTCAGCACGCCAAAGAGGAATAGCACGCTGACCAAAAAGGAGCCGTTCGAACCGACATTGCCAAAGCTGAGAATATGGACTATCCCGATGTCGGCTGGAGGGAGATCCCCAAAGATCGAGGCAGCGGGGTGTCCAGGCAAAAGCAGGCCGACCGACCAAGGGATATTGAGTATGAAGGAGACTAGTGCGACTATCCCCATAGTCCGCAAGGTCCCAAATAGGTAGCTCTGACCCTTGCTGATAAGGAATGGAAGGGATAGAAAAAGCACCGACAAGACGATCACTATCCACAGAGATGGTGAGATTGCTCCAGCTATTGCGAGTATGAGACCAGCCGCTAAATGAGCCCGCCGCATCTGACGTCGTGAATTAGTCATCGTACTTCTGGCACGAACTAGCATGAAATAGACCCAGGGAGTGATAGCCAACGCCTCCACGGTGGTCAGCGAAGAGTTCAGAAGCGCCTGATGGAAAAGGGGGAGGGCAAGGAAGATCCCGGCTGCAATCTTGGCCGAATCCCGGCCCCTCCGGATGGCAACGAACTTATAGATACCCAGTGCACCGACCCATGGTGACAAGAAGATGATTAGGTGCAGCCCGAGAGTACCGTCACCGAGAACTAAGAGGTCCAATACCCCTAGGAGCAACCAGCTAGTTGGGGCGGGTTGGTGACCAAAAAGTACCGTAGGGTAGCTCGAGGAGAAGTAGTGCGAGAAGAGATAACCTGGTGAGGGTATCGGTGCCATCGATCCGAGTAGAGGGATGTGCCCAAAAAGTAGCGAACGGGTGCCAATTAAGAATGCTATGGCAACAACCCAAACGAAAGCCGACGCTACCCTCGACAAGGCCCTATTGTAGAGACGATGCGATTCCTGCTGGACTAGGTCGGGCTTGTGTGGAGTCTCCATTTTAGTCTCGGGTAGGGACTTTGAATGAAGTGATTTCTCGAGCCTTTTGATCGCCCGGCGGGATGTAAAATAGGCCGCAAGTCGGGCACTTCCTGAGATGAAATTTACCTGGTATAGGTCGCTGGAAATACTCTTGGACACCAGTTCACGGCGTCTGGTCTTTATGTCAGAGCGGAGCCGAAAATTCCAAGTAATCGCAGCGATGACCGACGCCGCTAACTTTGGCCTCCCGGTGAGCAAAAAGAAGGTCGCCTCGACCAGTGACAGGATCAGGAATCGAAATAGAAGGCCTTTGCGCTGTTTCGGGTTTGCGTCTTTAAGCAAAACCCTGAGCTGATTTTTGCGAGCGTAGTAGACCCTCTGGGAATGAACCATCCCGCTTCGCCCGCTGGAAAAGCGCCCGGAGCGCCTCCGCCTAGGCAAGTGCGGGGTATGCGATGCGACGAGGAGGTGTCGAACCTTTGCCGACGGAGCGGTCACTACCCGTGCTCCGAGTAGATGAGCCCTCCACGATAGGTCTACGTCTTCGTAGAAGATCCTTATCTTTTCGTCGAATCCTTCCATCGCTTCGAAGAGGTCCTGGCGGATCAAAAAACACCCTCCGGGGGCGACAAATACCTCCTCAACCTGGTCGTACTGCGCCTGGTCAAGGTCGCCAACGTCCACCCTCGCCGCAACCGCCCCGGTCTTATCCAAATCGAGGCCCAGCTGGAGTATCTGCCTAGGCGAATCCCAAACCACGATCTTTGGGGTGACTATTCCGGCGTTTTCGGCGTATGCAACCTCCATCATCTCGGTGACTGCGTCCGGAGCAAGGGCGATGTCGTCGTGACAGAAGACGAGGTGGGTTGCTCCAGTGACCTCACGGACGGCAAAGTTACAGGCCTTGGCGAAGCCTTCGTCCTTCTCTATTCGAACCAACTTGGCGGCCGGCAGATAGCTTTCGACCCTCTCATTCAATGGATGCGTGCTCGCATTGTCCACGACTATGAATTCGAGATTCGGGTAGTTAGAGTGCGCCAGTGATACTAGGCACTCATCAAACCACTCCCCTGGGTCATGAGCCACTACAACCGTGACAACTAACGGAGCTTGAAGCATCAGGTTACAAAGGCTACCACGGCAGAAAGCTTTGTCGATTAGTAGAAATAACCGCAATAAAGAACCGGTAGTACAAATGCCCGTTGATCTGGGATGATTGCCCAAAACCCACTTCGAAGCCTGCGGAGGTTAACCAAATTCCACTTCTTGGCGCACTAGTATTCCGGATATGGCCAATTCGAACCACTTGATCCCCGATGAGCTAGACAAGCTGATAAACATTGCAGTTGGGAGCTTGGTGCTTGGCCTCGGATTTGTCAATAAGGCGACCAAGGCGTGCACCAAAGGGGCTATATCTCCCGTAACCGATCTCGCCAAAATCCTAGGATTTCCGTTAGGGTCTGATCGATCGAAATAGTCGGCGACCAATCTGTGGCAGCGGCAATCTTGCTGCTGTCTCCGATGCTCGTCTTGACCTCGACGGCCCTCATCAACGAGGGATCTTGCCTGAGTAAAACCTTCCCTCCCGCTAGACGTATCAGGTCCTGGGCAATCTCGGCTATTGAAATCGCCCTCCCCGAGCAGACGTTATACGCCTCGGCGCTATCGCCAGCGACCGCCAAAGACCGATAAGCCCTAACTACGTCCCTTACGTCGGTAAAGTCCCTCTCAGAGTCCAGGTTTCCAACGGGAATAGAGTCGAGTCCCTCAATTTGAGCCGCCACGATTCGCTTAGCCAGACCCGAAACGACGAACTGTTCCCCTTGGCCGGGCCCGACGTGGTTAAAGGGGCGTGCGATCACGACATCGAGTCCCCTCCCAAATGCCCCCTGAAGGGCGACGAATTCTGCGGCGACTTTGCTAGCCGCATAGGGAGTAACCGGACGGATCGAAGTAGTCTCATTGATCGGAAGATAGTTTTGGGAACTCTCCCCCATCAAGCTCTGACCGTAGACCTCGGATGAGGAGATATAGATCATCTTGGCATTAGGGTTAGACTCCGCAAGCGCCTCGGTGACGTTCTGGGTCCCAATAACGTTCACCCGGAAGAAAGCCTCTGGGTCATGCCAGCTCTGGCCGACGTGGGTCAGGGCCGCCAAGTGGAATAGCCAATCGACCTCTACGGATCTCATAAAATCTATGATTCCCTTCCGGTCACAAATGTCGAGACCTTCTGGAAGGCCGATGACCGAATCCCCCTCAGCCACTAGGTGCTCTTTGAGCCAACCGCCCACGAATCCGTTCATACCAGTTATCAGCGACTTCATTCGATCCCTCTAAGCACTAATTTCTCTCCGCCGCCAAACGATAGACGGCCAAATGAGCCTTGATCGACGCTTCCCAGGTGTATT
>JAKBHQ010000185.1 GCA_021836665.1 Thermoplasmata archaeon | reverse complement strand
TATTCTTGAAGAATCCAAACTGATTAGCCTGCTGTGTGAAGTTAACTAGGTCGCCACCAAACTGCGCATTAAAGACATACTGAGGATGAGCCGCGGTCACCGCTGCAAGATAAGGAGCGATATTAGTTGCAGCCAATGGTGGCCACTGCTGAACTACTAGGTGATAGTTCACATGCAGCTGTTGTAGTGCCTGCAAAAAGCCGGAGACCGTGGCATGGCCAAAGCTATAATCCGGTGAAATGGTTCCGATGGTAATTGGTTTGCTGCCTACTTCATGCAATAGGTACGCCGCAGCGGCCCGTGGTTCCATGACAGTATCGGGCACAAAGCCGAATGCATACTTTGTGAATCCAGAAGTTAGCAGGGCTACATCGTTTGATGTATGAAAAAAGATTGGAATATGATACTGAGCGGCAATTGGCTCTTCAGCTGCAGCGACAGCACTTGTAACTGGGCCAAAAATTGCAACAGCATGGTCGTTAAGAATCATCGACCTAATATTTGCAGCACCGGTAGCTGGCGAAGTGGCATCATCTGCACTTGCAATAACTACCTTCTTGCCCAGCAGGCCACCATTTGCATTGATATTTGCAACCGCGTCCTGAACGCCTTGTAAACCACCCTGGCCAAGCTCTGATATAGCACCGCTGAGTGTGGTGGACTCAGCGACCGTTACCGTGCCCGTAAATCCAGTCTTGCTTCCTTGAGTTGTAGAAGTAGCGCTGGAGCTACTACCGCAAGCAGCAGCAATCGACGCAATTGCAAATGCAGCAAGCACCCCAGCAGTGCCCTTGCGACCAAAAATATGTCTCTTCATTCCCTAGACCTTCCAATATTTAGCTTGTATGAATAGACGACCATTTGATAATTCACATTTCTCGCTATTATTTCAATTACCCAAGCCAGCTCCCATTCAACTCTTCTCGTTATGCGCATTTTCATGTGGTAAAACTCTGTCGACCGATCTGCTTAGTCGATCTTGTCCATCCGGAAAACAAAAAATGGATTAGCCAGTGAAAGTTCCAAGGTTCAAGTCACTTTTGACTAAGTGGTAAAGTCCATCTACGTCAACCGCTGAAGTTGAATCTGAAATAAAAAGCGGCCGCGACTGCGCCAAACGGCTTCCACTAGCATCCGCCGCATTTTTACTATCAGGCATCAAATCGCCCCATACCCCATGAAACTGCCTCGCCTGAATAGCTAGAGCTCGCCTGACCCGAAGAGCTAGCAGGAGGGTGCGTGCACGGTCCCCTTCGACGAACACTGCGTCAGTAAAGTTGCGAAGCTCCCTCAGACGATATTTCAAGGTATTTGGGTGAATCTGTAGGAAGTTAGCTACGACTTTGAGACTGCCAGCACTAGCTAGATAGGCCTCCAAAGTTGGAAGCACCCACGACCTTTTTGAGAGTTCACCTAGTGGTTCCAATACAGCTCGCACAAAGCGTCGAGCCCGTTCCGGCTGCTCGAGCATCACAGAAATAGGTGCCAAATCCTGGAAATCATAAATGCCGCTCTTATTCGGCATCACATCAGGACCAAGGTCTAGCGATGTCATCGCTTCGACATAGCTTTGCCGGGTCTCAATCGCTCCCTCGGCGACTCCACCTACCCCGAAGATCTCAATATGTTCCTCGTCTACCAGCCTTTCAAGGTCACCCAACAATCTGGAACGTGTAACATCTCCTGACCAATCCAACACCGCAATAATGTTTCGATGTCGGAAGGTCCAAAGAGCGATCTGACTCTTTGTCCTCAGCGCCTCCCCTAATTTCTCAAGGTAACCAAGATTTAAATTTGGGGATAACCTGGCGACTGCGACAAAGTGCCGCGATTCCAAAACGGGTGGCCCAGCGAGGCCGGCAGTCACCTCGCCTGAGAGTACTGCATCCAAATACGTCGACTTGTATTTGAGGACTTCAGCCATAATTAACCCGGACTGATCGGTATATGCTCCAGCTATGGCGGAAGAAATTTGATCGGCAAAATCGAGCGACCATGCTGCGACCTCAAAAAAAAGACCCTTGTCAGCCTGGCCATACCAAACCGGAGAGCCAACAATCTCGCTCCACAGCACCCTCATGGCGACTCGAAAAGCTCTTAGCACTGCCGAAAGCTCAATGCCCTGAAAAACCCGGCGGCGCACACCTTCTAGAACGATCCGTAGAGTGTCTACTTCCATTGGACCCGCAATCGACATTGCTTTTAGCCAGCCACTAACAATTGCTTCGCAAGTAATGTGAACGTCGTCTCTCAAGCGCTGATCAGATATTGCTCTGTAGGACGGAATCTCAAAATCGTAGGCATCTATGACCGCAAGAGTTATTCGATCGAATTCGGCTTCCAAGCCGACCGCAATCTGGTGAAGAAACTTGCAAACATTTGCCGTCGTCAATGGTGGCTCAACAAAAAAACATTCACCAGACCCAACGCCGCTATAAGAAAATTCTTCAGTGCACACGCGATCCACTTACCCCCCCAACTTCCCAAACAGCCAGCTCCGCCCCCGGAGAGATCAGTAAATTAATCGTCAAGTAGATATAACCACTAACTGTCAGTCTAGCTGACTACCTGCTCGTCAGACTGTAATACATTCGTACCACTTTGAACAAATTTAGGGGTTATATTTGGCCGTTCGAAACAAATGAGGGCCTAAGGATCTACTACAGTTCACTCAGCGAGCCCTAAAACATGAAAATAACTCGCCAAAAAGTATCTAGCCGGGTACATTCACAGCAGGCAGTTCAGCAAGGTATTTGCGGGAAAATTGGCTCAAAGGGTAAGCAATATAACCTGCGAAGCCACAGCAGTTGGCCTCGATGTTAGAGCCGTAATTAGCAGTAAAATTGATAATTACCGACAGTTGCGGCGAGTCGCTTTCGGATGGATCTTGCCAACCTCAACCCTTGATCCAGGTCCGATGCGAATACGGCCCAGCATCCCAATCCCGAAACGCTTCTCTACGGGTCCTACTGTCCAAGCCATAGAGTAGGCGTCGCCCGGTCATCGGCATCGCTCTGGCAGTGCCAAGGCTGCTCGTCGATTTAGGTGGAAACGCTTGACTGAACCGACCCTACCGCTCTTGACTGAACTGGCCTCATCCCCAGTACGGCATTTCCTTTTCTGGGTTTATGCAAATGAACTCAAAATCAGAAAGAAGGTACTGAGGGTGGAACTCTACGAGAATATTAGAAGAGAAGTGAACTTTGAAGGCCTCTCTATCAGAGGGGCAGCTACTCAGTTCAAGGTTCATCGTCGGGAAATACGCAACTCCTTAGCGTCTGCGATACCGTCCGAGCGCAAAGTGGCGCCGAAAAGACGTCCCAAACTTGGCCAGTACGAAGCTACGGTAAGGAAGTGGCTGGCTGAGAATGTCGATCTCCAGCGCAAGCAGCGCCACACGGCAACGCGGATATGGAAGCGCCTGATCGATGAATGCAAAGCAGATGTATCGCCTTCGACTGTACGGGTATCAGTCAAAGAACGCAAAGCCGAAATCAACCCTCTGGTCCCAACGACGATGATCTCCCAGATTCGCTCCCCGGGAGAGTGCGCCGATGTCGACTACGGCGATGTCTATGTCGAATTAGCAAGAATTGGTCAAAGCCAAGATATTTGCGATCCGCCTGTCAAGTTCTACCATGGCCTTCCACGTGTTCTTTGCCTCCAAAGCCCAGAAGTGCTTCTTTGATGGGCACGGAAAAACCTTTAAGGCATTTGGGGGGGGTGTTTTTGACACAATTCGTTACGACAATATTTCGTCTGCAGTTCAAAAGGTCCTCATCGGGAGAAAGAGGGTCGAGAATGAACGATTCGTGGCCTTTAGGTCCCATTGGGGATTCATCTCCTCGTTCTCTACCCCCGGTGTCGAAGGAGCGCATAAAAAAGATGAAATCAAAAGAGCGACCAAAAGAGCGAAACGAAGTT
>JAKBHQ010000125.1 GCA_021836665.1 Thermoplasmata archaeon | reverse complement strand
AAAAATTCGACTGGAGGAGGGGCTTTAAGTTCTCCACCTACGCCACTTGGTGGGTGAGGCAGTCACTTCAGAGGGCCGTGCACAACCATGGACAGGCGATTCGTCTCCCCATGGAGGCGGCCGAGAGATCCAGAAGGGTCGACAACGTGACCAGGGAGCTGGCCGCCGACCTAGGACGCAACCCGACGGAAGAGGAGATCGCGGAGGCATCAAATCTATCCTCCTCCCAGCTAGCCGACGTCAGACACGCCGCAAGGGTGGTGGCAAGCCTAGACCAGGCGGTTGGTCCAGAAGGTGAGACCAGCCTCGGAGACCTCGTCATAGGCTCGGATACCTCATTTGAAGACAATGTTGACGAAGCCTTGGCCCGTGATCAGCTCAGAAAAGCGGTGGAGGAACTCGACCCGTTGGAGAGGGCCGTAGTTACCCTGCGCTTCGGACTAAACGGTGAACGGCCGGCATCGCTGGAGGCCACGGCGAGGATGCTCGGTATAGGGCCAAGGAGGGCTAGGCGGCTAGAGGCCTCGGCGCTAGACAGGCTCGCCGACCATCCCGGCCTGAAGGCTCCGGCGGCATAAGAGCCATCCAGGTTTTGATAAAAACCCACCCGGCGACAACGTCGGGTGGGTTTTTTATTGGTCAGAGCGGAAATACCGAGTCAAGAATCTCGTCCACCTCGGAGCCCTTCATCGGACCGATAGCTCCATAGATTAAGTGGCCGCCCCCTTGCTCAATTTGCTCATGTTGCTCAAGGCGAGACTTCACGAAAGCTTCGGATTCAACACGGCTCGCAAACTGAATCATAAGCGAAGCTTGCAGTAAAAGGCCGAGGCTTGCGACAAAGCTCCTCGTACTCCACTCATCGAAAGTCCTACTTTTCAACTGCTCGGTGATAGAACGGGCCGCTTCATCATAGGTCGAATATAGACCACTCCCCTTTTTGAGTTCAATCTCCACAGCATCTGCAGCCGACTCTTCCTTCGCTAAAGCGCGCCGAACATCGAGTGCATTGACGTTGCCGGCCCCCTCCCAGATGCCATTTAGCGGTGATTCCCTAAACAGGCGGGCCGAAACCGAGTCCTCGACGTAACCGCTCCCCCCTAAGCACTCCATCGCCTCGGCGACGAAACCAGGTGCCCTCTTGCAGACGAGGAATTTCGAAATTGCGACACCAACCCTCTTTAGCTGCGCCTCTAGCTGATCGGAAGCCGAGAGATCGGCCGCTTGTGACATCCTTAGCGCCATCAAGGTGGAGGCTTTCGATTCCAAAGCAAGGTCGACGAGCACATTTCGCATCAATTCATGCTCGAGGAGCTTCTTAGAAAATGCCGACCGTTTCGAGGCGAACCAGAGGGCTTGAACTAAGGAGTGCCTCATGTGGGCCGCCGACCCGACGAGCGAATCGAGCCTACAAAAGCCGACCATATCCATGATCGTCTTTACTCCCCGATTCTGGTCCCCAACGGGAAAGCCAACGGCCCCGAGGAACTCGATTTCCGCTGAAGCGTTAGACCTATTACCAAGCTTGTCCTTCAGCCTCTCGATCCGGACTCCATTTTTACGTCCGTCCTCAAGTACCCTAGGTACCAAGAAACATCCCTGTCCCTCTGGTCCGTAGGCCAAGGTCATAAAGCCATCCGACATGGGAGCAGAACAGAACCACTTGTGCCCGATCAACTCGTAGGTTCCATCGCCTAGCGGTCTTGCTTGAGTGGAGTTAGATCTTACGTCGGAGCCACCCTGTTTCTCCGTCATAGCCATTCCCATCGTCAATCCGGCCTTTTTCATCGGATCCTGGGTCGAGTAATCGTAAATCCTAGATCGTAAAAGCGGTTCCCAAATCTTCGCCAAATCCGGCTCATGCCTTAGAGAAGGGACGCTCGCGTGTGTCATAGAGACCGGACATCCGTGCCCAGCCTCTATCTGGGACGCCAGGTAAAGTCCAACTGCCCTTCTGAGGTGAGCGTGCTTATCGGGGTGATCCAGTTCGGGGAAGCTTGCTATTCCCCTCGAGATGGTCATCTCCATCAACCGGTGCCAGGACGGATGAAACTCCACCTGATCTATGCGATTTCCGCCTTTGTCATAGGATCTTAGCTTTGGCGGATTCTCGTTGGCCTGCCTTGCCATCTCAATGACTTCGGGACTCCCCAGTAATTCCCCGAATTCAGACAGGTCCCGCTGCTCCACTCCGAAATAGCTAAAGAAGCTGACCAGGGTGCTCTCGGTATCAAAAAGGTTGTACCCGAAAAGCTCCTCCGGCTGGTTGTACACATCATGAGTAAGAAAATCGCTCTTCGTCACGGCCACACCTCGTCTTTTGTTTGAGTTACCTTGAGCCAAGTTACTCAATCAGAGGGAGCGATACCATCCAGGAGCCACTTATCCCGACATTTAGCTGGTGGTCGAGGTGGAGGAGAAGCAACTTAATTCCCACGCTGAATCAACCCGCATGATTAATGTACGCCCGGGCCCGTTGTTAGACGCAGTCGACTATTGGTAACTTCCGGCCGAATCGCTCTTTAGGCTCACTAAAACCGACTCAGGATCGACACAGCCGACTATCCATTGATCAAACTGTTCTCCAACGAGGTGAATCCGAAGCCCTTTTGGCTGGTCGTGGTGGACGACCGCAAAGGTCTTCAAGCCACCGGACTCAAATGCGCCCACTGTGAGATGTCCAGACCTAGTGAAAGCGTGTGCCTTGATATTTGGAAGCTCCAAGGATGCATCCTCGATGACCTCCACGGAAGTTATCGAGGTTAGGTAGGCGTCCACTTCCTTGTGAAATGACTCAAGCTTTTCAACATTAGACAGCGAAAGAACTATCTTGTCTCCATCTATGAATAATTCGGCCACGTCTCACCCCCATCACTCCACTTAGACCGGAATATTACTACAAAGCGGGGGCAGGCACTATTAGAAAAAATATCCCCCACTGGAGTAACTCGATCCAGATATCGACAGGGATGCCATTTAGCGCGCCTTTTCAAGCTCGCTGAGTACAAGTTCCAGATCCCCTGGAAGACGGGCCTCAAATTTCATCGACACACCATTGGTCGGATGGGAAAACTCGAGTCGGCATGAATGAAGATACGGCCGATTGAGCTTCTCAATCGACTTTCCTTTGTAGGTGGGATCCCCTACCACCGGGTGGCCTACCGCTGAAAGGTGAACCCTTATCTGATGCGTCCTCCCCGTCATTAGGGTCAACCTCAAAAGGGTAAATTCGCCAGTCCCTTCGAAACGCCTTTCGACCTTATAATGGGTGACCGCCGATCGGCCCGACCGCGACACCGCCATCTTGAGCGGCTCACGAATCGATCGGGCGATAGGTGCGTCAATGACACCCTCGTCAAATTCGACTAACCCGGTTACGAGGGCCAAATATGTCCTTTGGACTTGATGCTCTTTGATCATCTCGGAAAGTCCTTGGAAACCTTGTTGCGAAAGGCCAAAAAGCATCAGTCCACTCGTCCCCTTATCTAGTCGATGGACCACACCGAAACGACCCGGCGCACCAAGGCCATCAATTCTGGGAAAGAGTGACAATAGACGCTGCGACATAGTCCCGGTGGTGTTATTCGAACCAGGGTGAACGACTTGACCTGCCCTTTTATTTATCACGGCGACATCGCCATCGAAATAGACCAGGTCCACAGTGGTCGAAGCGCGGGCGGCCTCCGTTGGGATTGCCTCCTCGTCTTTGACCATTGCGCTAAGGGTCTGCCCCGCCTCAACCTGAACCGACGCCTTGTCAACTACCAGACCATCGAGGAAGACGTCGCCGTTGGCCACGAGTTTGGCGACTGCCGTCCTTGGAAGACCGAGAAGCATCGATAGACATCGGTCTACCCTCACACCCTCTAAAGAATGTGGAACGACGAAACTCGGATAACTACCCACTGAAATGCCCCTATGGCTTA
>JAKBHQ010000196.1 GCA_021836665.1 Thermoplasmata archaeon | reverse complement strand
TTATGGCACCGACCCTGTCGCAAATTGACAAGGTGGCGATCAAGCCCTACATGGCTGGACAGATGACTGCGGTACAGGCTTATGATGCCGGTCAGGTGCCATTGAAGACCTGGATGCTCAAGCAGACCAATACTTCTGAGCTCGCACTTTTTACCCAGGCCGGAGGTGAGAAGCCCGCCAAGCCAATGGACGTCAGCCTCTCAGCCCTTATTCCCGCATTCGTACTATCACAGCTCCGGGCGGCCTTCATCATGGGATTTGTGATCTACGTCCCATTCCTAATTATCGACCTCGTCGTTTCCAGCGCATTGATGTCTTTGGGGATGATGATGTTGCCACCGACCCTTATCTCTTTACCGTTCAAACTGCTGCTATTCATTCTGGTCGACGGCTGGACACTGATAGCACATTCATTGTTAGTGAGCTTTAGATGAATAACGCATCAATTATGCAAATCGCCGGTGAAGCAATTTTCCTCGTGATCAAATTGGCGGGGCCGATGCTGATCGTGGCATTGGGGGTCGGGATCCTGATCTCGCTATTTCAGACCGTTACCCAGATCCAGGAGATGACCCTCACCTTCCTACCTAAGGTGCTTGCGGTGGGGATCGTAATATTCATATCCGGGAACTGGATGATAGGGCAGCTAGAGGCCTTTACGTACTCGCTATTCAACCAGATTCCTACACTTATCGCAGGTAGATAGGTTAGATGCAACTCCAACTGAGCGGTCTAGTAGCCTTCCTTTTGGCCTTGGCGCGCTCCACTGGATTTGTGATGATGGCCCTCCCATTTGCCTCACCGTTGGTCCCAAAGACCGTACAAGCGGGGATTGCCGCCGCCTTGGCCCTTGGGATGGTCCACGTCGCCTCGTCGACCGCACTCCCGCTCGATTCATCGGTAGCTTTCATAGCTGAACTGATCATCCAGGCGTTGATGGGTGCGCTACTTGGCTTCATGGTTACGGTCTTCGTCAATACCGCCCAGAGTGCGGGCTCGGTATTAGGCCTATTTGGAGGCTTCTCCCCGCCACCATCGATGGATCCTCTCGGTCTAAATCAGGTAACTGCCTTCGGTCAGTTCTACGAGTTGCTAGCTGTCACACTACTATTCAGTTCGGGCGGAGACACGATAGTGGTAGGTGGCCTGGTGCGCTCGATGGGTACTAGCGCAATTACCAACCCGAATCTCGGGCTTGACGTGGTGGTCAAAGGGGTGACGATATTTTTTGGAGCGGCCTTTCAGATTGCGGTCCCGGTCCTAGCGGTAATGTTTCTATCCCAGATAGTCCTCGGCGTATTAGTAAAAGTAGCGCCCCAGCTCAACGCGATGATGTTTGCGTATCCTCTGCAGATCCTCCTATCCTTGGTGCTCATCTTTTTGTCTTTGGCACTCCTGCCGGCGATCCTTTCCGAGGGTCTCCGCTATGCGTTCATTGCCGAGAGGGATCTGGTAGGGGGGTAGCGGATGTCGGAGAGGGATGGGCGTACCGAAAAGCCAACCGCCAAAAAGAGGGGTGACGCCAAGAAGAAGGGGCAGGTAGCAAAGTCCCAGGAGTTGTCACTATGGGCGCTGCTGCTCCTCTCTTCCTATCTGATCCCAATGGTCTTCAAGTCCATCGCCCCAAAGATCACCTCGCTTTTTGTCTCAGTAGGTCAGATAAATGCCGATTCGCTAACTCCGCGCTATGCACTTGGACAGCTGGGAAAGGGCTTTTCGGATTTCGCCGCCGCAATCGGAATCTTCGGCATATTTGCGACCATCCTCGTACTAGTCGTCAACTTTGCCCAGATAGGTTTTTCCCTCAACCTCAGTCTGTTAATTCCTAAGTTCTCGAAGTTAAAGCCGAGCAGTTACTTCAAGAAGGTATTCTCGCCAACCGGGATGATGGAGACCGGGAAGTCGGTCCTGAAGATGGTGGTGATCCTCTTTGTTGCCTATCTAATCCTCGCAAGTAAGATCAAGGAACTATCTTCCGGGCAGCTTTCGATGTATGACTCGGTGACCATGGCGACCTCAGGTGCGATGTCACTCTTGAGGACCGTGTCACTCTTCGGATTGATCCTAGGACTGATAGATTTCGGTCGCCAAAAGCGGATATTGACTAAGAGCTTGATGATGTCCAAGCAGGAGGTGAAGGACGAATCACGGCAATCGGAGGGCGACCCAACGGTAAAGGGTCGTATTCGGTCGATGCAGATAAAGCTGGCCAGGCGGAGGATGATGACATCGGTCAAGAAGGCCGACGTCGTTGTGGTCAACCCCACCCATTACGCAGTGGCAATCTCCTACGACCCAAAGAGGTCACCGGCTCCGATTATCGTCGCAAAGGGGGCGGGCTTTGTCGCCTTAGCGATCAAGAAGGAGGCCGCTAAGTGGAGCGTGCCGGTCGTCAGGGATCCGATTCTTGCAAGGGCACTCCATCGTTCGTGTGAACTCGGCACCCAAATCCCCCCACAGTTCTTCTTGGCGGTGGCCAAGCTGCTGGCCTTTGTATATTCGCTCGGTGGCTCGGCACGCTATTACGAGACGAGTCACTCGACCAAGAGGGACGACCTCGGAGATATCCCTGATGAGATCCTCGTATAGTGCGAATGAGATAAGGGACCTGGCTACGCTCTGCCGAGGGCAACGATGGATTCCTTCGTGAGAGTCAATACAGAAAGCCCTCCGGTCTCCTCGACACGGTAAGACTGGCGATCTTCGATGGCTCGGCGGAGCTAGCGGAAGATCTCAGATAGGGCGAAGCCTGGGCAGTGCTTCGGAGTGGCACCAGAGGGCCTTTGGGAAAAGAATTCATATTCTGAGATGGTTCTGAGCAAATTGGCTTAGGACCCCGGCCTTTCTTAGTCGACCACCTTAAGTATCGATATTAAAGTACCGAAAAATATTGATATTTCATTGAAGGTCGTGCCTGAGTTTTGATGTGTCTCTTCACTATGTGGATCTGTGCGGAGTTTCTCTTCGGCAGTAGTAGTGCGGTTGGCTAATGAGAAGGGGCCAGGCACGTAGACGGGGGACGATGGCATGGAGGCTGAAGGCGAGCAAGCTCGAGGCGTTTCTGAACGTCTGATAAGGCGCCTTATTGCTAACCTTGCGCACCCGCCTATTTCTGATCGCAGATTTTGGAATGCCCAGGTCATGGTGGTCGGGGTATTTATCATCCATCTCGTATTCGACTTTGCCCAAGATCACTCGGCACTCTCTATCCCGGGCTTTGTCTGGATTCTTCTGCTCTTTGTTCCGGTCACTTATGGTGGTACGATTTTCGGCTCAGTTGGATCCTTAGGTACCGCGCTGCTCGGTATCGTGATATTGCTCCCTTCCGAGTTACTTCTTAGCCACACACCCCTCGAGCTGTGGGGGGCCTGGAGCATCTTTGCTACCGTGTTAGTCACCTCGGTCCTCCTCGGGTACCGTTTCGAACAGGAGCATAGCCTCTCCCGGGAGCTGCTAAAAGCTGAGAAAGATCGGGTTGTCGACTATTTCGAGGGCCATCCGCTCTCCTGGCAACACCTCTTCGAAGAGCTACCCTACGGCATCGCACTAATAGACCCCAAGGGTCTCATTAGATACGTCAATGAGCGACTTGAAATACTCTCTGGCTATCGCAATTCAGCCCTCATCGATCAGAGCGTGGAAGTTTTGGTGCCGCCGGCAGCCCGTGCCGCTCACGTCGGCCTGCGAGAGCACTTTATGGCGGCATCGATGATCCGACAACACGGGTCCAATTTAAACCTTACGTTGCTTCGTCACGATAGCGTCGAACTTCCCGTCGATATCGGACTCGCACCCTTCCCTTTTGAGGATGAAGTCTGGACCGTAGCGATGATTCGCGACGATACTCCGAGGGCTCTAGCCGAAAAGGCACGCAGTGCGGCAGAGCAATACGCATTAGATGTGGAAACCATGGCTGGCCAAGAGCTAGCTA
>JAKBHQ010000140.1 GCA_021836665.1 Thermoplasmata archaeon | reverse complement strand
AAAGGGGATTCCCGAATGTAGATAGCGGCTTACGCCACTTCTTCTTCCGGGGGTTGACGCTTGGCTGAGCCGCTGTGACTAATTCTCTGCGGTGTCCCTCCACGTCCTGTGACCGCAAGTCCTGCAACGAGAGTGTTCTGTGCTCTCCCTCGAGGTCACCGCAGCTGATGTGCTCCGCAGACACAAGGGCCCCAAAGCAGTTGAACGGCGCTATTCCAACTTCAAAGGTGCAATAGCGGTCGCACCCACATTCCTGAAGAACAACCGCCGCTTCGCAGCTCTCATAACTATGATCTGCCTGGCATTGCTCGTCTTCAGTCTCGTAGAACGGCGGTGCGCCTCGCGATAGGTCCCGCTATTAAACTAGCGGGACTGTAGGTAGGACGGCCAGCCAAACCCACCGGTCGACCCGTCTTTATTGCTCCCTCTCGCCTACAGCCGATACCCGCCAATGGAAACAACCCGGCGGTGATTCCGCTACCGTCGCCCCTATAAGCCCGAATCCTCGAAATTATAGGTGTCTAGTCCCTACGCCCTCGCTGAAGATATGCAGTTCATGAGCACAAAGACATTGTCCTCGCATCCGCTGAAAGCCAGGCTAGCCAGTCCGGACTTGGCAGCGGCCAACATAACTTGTCGAAGAATTCGACCCACATGGGGCGAAGTAGCTAATTCAATCGGTGCCACTTTACCTTCTCGGAACCTCCCGGCTCAGAAGGAGTAATAAAAGTGCTGCTGTAGATGTGGTAAGAACTTCCGGTTGCGCTGTGGTCAAGGTATGCCACCATTACGACACCGGCACGAGTTTGCTCTTTCGATCTCCAGTGAAATACTGCATCTTTGTCAAGTATGGTGGTTGATTCCAAACTCAATCCATCTCGCTGAAGCGAATCCGAAATGACTTGAACCAACTCTTCGATTGCTACATCTCCCCAAACGGTACCCACTTGATAGGACCGGCTATCCGAACTTCCACCACCTTCGGCAAAAAGTAGGAAGCTACCGTCTGGAAATCGCAGCTCCGGAAGGCTTGGGCCCGCTGATTGAGGCGAATGATAGCGATGAGCATTTACCTCCCTGTCACCGAGCAACCTCACTAGGACCCGAGTTGCAGATTCACTCTGCGAAACCGCCACAGCCCACCCACGACTAGAGTCGATCGATCCCCAGCGTAGAACAAAGGGTTCGCCCTCTGTTCTACGAAATGAAAACCGATGAGGAGCCGGGTCGGGAAGCTCGAACATCCCCATGCTCTTCAGTAAAGTTCGACAGCTATCCACCGCCGCTTGGACGGGTTCTGAGACGAGATAGGTGATCTCGACCGTAGGCGGCCGACCTGGGCCGGCGGGTCGTGCCAACGAAACTAACTCGCGAGCCTCAGGGAGAATCGGGATCTCAAAGCCGAGATCGGGAACCTCTTGAAAGCGAACTTCAAGCCTACCTACGCCGCTCGCCCCAGAAAACGCCCATCCCTGATCGAAAAGGCTTAGCACCGCCCCGACCGGTATCCAAGTCGATTCCATCCGGCCTCCTTGTATTCCGCCTAACCTCCACCACCATAAGAAATCAGCTACTACAAGGCTAACTCAATCGGCAGTTAGCCTGCCATCTCCAAATCAAGACATTTAAATGGTCGCCCACTGTTTGCAATGTGAACTTGATCCCGAACTGCCCGGGTCCGAATGGCTACAGAAACCAATCAGCTGAAGGTTAGATCTCCTCATAGAAGCTCTCCCTAGTCTCTATCGCTGCGGGCAGAGAACCATTGAAGAAACCTTTGGCGGAAAGCGTCGCAACTACTGCCCAAAGTCCAACTAGAAGCAGCGTCATAAACTTAGCCAGGTCAGTAATCGGGGTGTACATAGTCGCTTGTCCTAATAGGTAAGTAGCAATGGTCATAACACCAAGCGGGAAGGTGAACCCCCACCAGCCGAGATTGAAGGGGTGGCTCCTTTGGACAACGTAGCGGATGGTAAGAGCTACGGCACTTATCCACCACCAAAGACCGAACCCCCAAAGCACCAAACCAAAGACTACCCCAACACCGTCCATCACGGCTCCCATAGAAGCGAGAGTAGTGTGAGCAAAGACTAGTTTTGCATCTGAGCCAATTAGCAACATTCCAGCAGCGCCGGTTCCCAATGGGCCTAGGGTCAGCCAGCTGGTGACCGCGGAGCTTGCCTCCGGGATACCATGGATCACCAACCGTACTAGCAGGGCACCGAGAACCAACATCGCAACCGGTACTGAGAGAGTCCATAAGATAGCGGATGACCAAAGGACTCCAACTTGAGTCGCATGGTTTAGATGAGGAATGAGGAGGCCGCCGCTCACCGAAGTAACTTCGGCTGGAACTATCGGTAGTAGCCAAATTGCGGTCATTTTGTCGATACTGTGTGACTGCATCGTAAACATGAGGTGAGGAATCACAAAACCGCTGGCCAGCGCGATTACTGCATCCGCAATAAAGATGCCTAGGGATGCTCCGGCGAAGTGGCGCCCAAAAAGACTAGTACCGTATATTAGGGTGCCGTTACCAATGGTTGCCAGACCCATTGGTAGGGTGCCAAAAAACATCGACCTCTTCGGGTCCTTGAAAAGGGCAAAAAAAGCCTTTGGGTCACTGACCAGCCGCGCCAATCCTGCCGCCGATAGCAGGATAAACAGGACAATGTTCCCAATCCAAACTATCCGTCCAATGCCGATCAAGGAGGGACTGAGCCTCGGTAGTAAAAGAGCAAGTACCCCGGTACCCATAGTCATCGCAAATAGATCAAAAGCAAATCGATCTACAAAACGAGACATGAAACCCGGAGCAAAAAAATTAGTGGTCGCCAAGGATGAATCCTGATCCACTGGGCCGGTTAAAGCTTCGAACCTTAATGTGTCACTCATGGAGAAAATACTAAAGCTCTACTGGTGTTATTGAAACTCAAATGTTCGAATGACTTACCATCAGTATTCTAATATTTGTGTCTTTAGCTGGTGCTTTTAAATTTAGCACAGCAATGACAGCAAAAACAAAATCTTTAAGTAGCTACTTCGGCTAACGATGCTCCGCAATTGCCAAACCTAAAGGATCCGCACTAAGAACTGCGGTCCAGCTTCCACGAAAGTTTTGGTTAAAAAATCCCGGCGAGTGCAAATCTTCCATGTTTGTACCCGCCGCCGTTCCCAATAGGTCGCTACTTAATGATCGTCCATTTGCCCCATGCGTTGCTAAATGGTCACCCGACGCTCGCATGTTTTGGAAATGTACTTCGCCCTTCTGCCCACGAAGCCTATCCAAGCACACCTTCGGGTGGTCAGTAAAAATCGCTGCTCGTCCCCGTTATATGCTTTCCAACCTTTCGGGCGGGCACCGGCAATTGCCCTTCACAGAACCACGAATTAGCCGGAACGCGGCTATCACATGAGATTCCACCGCCCCTTTCGAACAATCTATGGTTATCATTCATCTGGCTTTCCTTGCGGGGACCCCTCAATTTGGGATTCGATTCTCGCCTCATTACGGCTGGCCTTTGCTCGCTGGCAAGTCTTACTATCGCTCCTTTGCCGGCGGGTCATCCTGCCGCTCGAGCCTCGGTCTGTACCGCCATCACTGACAAGCCTGGGCGTCTATTGGGGCGCTGGCCTCAGCTAGACCAGTACTGGCATTTAACTCCGGCCAATAGCTGAGGTTCTTAGCTGCGTTATGGTCTTGGTCCACCACTTCGCTGGTCAGCCCAGATAGAAGTTGCTTGGCCATTATGCTGGGCGCCATCAGGCGACAGCCACATTTGTGATGGATTTGGCTGGATTAGCGAACCACCGATGTGCTCTGGGGATGTTCACTCCGGGTCCTTCGGCCTGAGGGGTCGTCGTAAACTAGAGCGCTACCGACCAATTTTCGATTGACCCCAGATTCCGAACTCAAGCCATCGCGACATCAAA
>JAKBHQ010000295.1 GCA_021836665.1 Thermoplasmata archaeon | reverse complement strand
TTCCGATCTGCGGGTCTGGCGTCGTAAACCACCAGGGAAAGCGAGGCGGCGAATCCCTCCCCATCCCCTCGCTCCATCTATACCTCTAATCGAATTCCGCTAGGGGATGGGGAGGGATTGCTAGTCTGAACAAAGTAAACCCGAGGAACACTAACACATCAGGTGGATCAACTTTCGGGGACCCCTCACCGTGGCATGCGAATCGTCTCGAACTAATCCGTTTTGAGTTATGGATTTGCCCTTTGCTGCCCATCAGTTTCGGGATTGAGTCGAGTGAATCCGTGGTTGGGTTCAAGCTGGCCAAACAGTGCAAGTGCGGATTTGGCATTCCCTGCGAAACCTTGACTTTCTTGATCGCTAGCTTGAGGTCTCTGTGGCTAGGCATAGGGGTGGGTGGATACAAAAGATTACAAAGCAGACCTAAATTACGGCTTCGCCATGGATCGCAATCGCGCTCAGAAATGGAACGAAATTCGGTAGCCTATGGCGGTTGAAATCAAGGGACCTATCGACCCGAGGAGCAAAGTACGGGACCTAGTAGGCGAACTTAAATTGAAGTCCAGACGCTGCACAGACGGGTAAGCGGCGGATTTCGTCAGGAAGCGACGGTCTTTACTGCGGAGCCACTTTTTTCGAAACCTCAGTCGGAACCTGTATCAAGTTGGCCAAGTGGTTAGGTCGCAGGGTCGTCTGTGAGTTATCTGTTTTTGGCAAGGTGGTTACGAAGCTTGTTTTTACCTCCATCCGAAAGGTTGGAGTCAAACACGACTTAGCGGGATTCTCGATTTTTGGGAGAGGAGCGTGAGGTTGCTAGCTGTGCAAGTGAATCGGTCTGAATCCACATTTAATAACGCCCCTTAATTCGTTCAGATTCTGAGTCAAAAAGTACATCCTCTGAAACTGTCGCTCCAGCCCACTTACCAAATAAATAGACCTCGCAGCGGCGTCCCACGGAGACCAAAGATTGGGGAATATAGGCATAGGCAATGGACCGATCGATACTGTAGCCAATACCGCCCGAAGTGACCCGCCCGTGGACGATTCCATCGATGCGTACGGGCTCGTTGCCCAATGCGACATCCTTGAGGTCGTCGAAGACGATGGTGACAAGCCTGGAGGCGAACCCGGCTTTTTTGACGCCGACTATGGCGTCGCGGCCAATGAACTCCTTCTTGTCCAACTTTACGCAGAACTCCAAGCCCGCTTCGTAAGGAGTTTCGTCTGGTGTTATGTCGCCACCCCAGATTCTGTAGCCTTTTTCAAGACGTAGGCTATCGATGGCTCGATACCCTCCAGTTACCATTCCAAAAGGCTCGCCCGCTTCAATTAGGGCTTCCCACAATGTCATGCCGTACTCGCTCGAACAATAGAACTCCCATCCCACCTCTCCTACGAAAGTAACTCTCAACGCAAGCACCGGGACATCTGCTATGGCGATTTCTTGGGCGGTCATGTATGGAAATGACCTGCTATCAATAGGCGCAGCAGTAAGGGACGCAATTATGCTTGGTGCGTTGGGGCCCCAAACTCCGAAACAGGCATAGGCGCCAGTCATGTCGCGCAACACGACACTTCCGTCCGATGGGAGATTGTGACGAATCCAACTCATGTCGTGCCCGCCGAAGGCGGTACCAGTTACTATGAGGAACCGGTCGGCAGCTAATTGGGTGACTGTGAAGTCGGCCTCGATCCCACCGCGCTCATTTAGCATTTGGGTATAGGTGACCCTGCCGACACCACGTGTGACATCGTTGTCGCAGAGCATATTAAGCAGCCTTGCCGCTCCTAATCCCGAAACTTCGAACTTGGCAAATGAAGTCTCATCGAAGAGTCCGGCAGTGTTTCGAGTCGCTCGATGCTCGATCGCTATCGCAGTCGACCAGTACTTCCCGGCCCATCCATTTGGCCTTAAGTGTTCGAGCGTCGGGTCTTCGTTGGACCGATAGTAGTTGACGCGCTCCCAACCCGACTTCTCCCCAAAGGACGCACCGTGATCAAGATGCCACTGGTAGGCCGGAGAGCGTCGAAGTGGACGTCCCGCCTCTCGTTCTTGGTTTGGGAAGCGAATATCGTAATACGTCTCGTAGTTCTCGCGCGTTCTAGCCAAAGTGTAGGAGCCGGAACGATACTGCTTGCCGAAGCGCCGGATGTCCATCTCCCACAGGTCCATGCTTGGCTCGCCTCTGAGTATCCATTCCGCCATGACCTTTCCGATGCCTCCGGCACCAGCGATACCGTGCGCACAAAAACCCGCAGCGACGAAGAGGCCATCGATTTCGGTCTCTCCAAGGCAAAACTCATTGTCTGGAGTGAATCCTTCAGGGCCATTGAGAAGCTTGCGGATCTGCATTTCAGCCATTATCGGGACCCGCCGAGTCGAGTTTTCGGTGATCTCTTCGAACCTCGCCCAATCTTCGTCGAGTAATCGTCCGTTGAAGTCACCTGGGATAGCGTCCTGGTACTGCTCGGTGAGAAACGCAGCTCTCGAGTTGCGTTCATATCCTCCCATTAGCAGACCCCGTACGTCCTGGCGGAAGTAGACGAGTAGGTCGGGATCTCTCAGGGTCGGGAGGACTTTAGTGTCGCTTTCCTCACGAAAGGCGGTAGTAATCAGGTACTGATGGGAGAATGGGATTATTGGAATCCTGACTCCAGCCATTCGTCCGATTTCGGCGGCGTACATCCCCGCAGCATTGACAACAATTTCACACTCGATCCTGCCGCGATCGGTCTGCACCGCCCTGACTCGGTTATTTTCGGTTTCGATGCCGACGACCCTCGTGTGGGTGGCTATTTCGATGCCGAACGAACGCGCCTGCTTTGCGAATGAGTGAGTCAGTAGCGAAGGATCCAGATATCCATCAGTCTCTAGGAAAGTTGCTCCAAGGACGCCATCGCATGACATCAAGGGGAAAAGATCTTGGGCTTCTTTTGGGGTGATCTCTTCTAACGGGAGACCGAAAGTCTTTGCCCATCCAACTTGGCGGTGCAGTTCGGAAAGTCTTTCGGCGGTGCATGCAAGTCGGATTCCTCCGCACTCCACCCAACCGGGATCAGTTTCTGGATCCCTCGATAGCTCTCGATAAAGTTCGGCGGAGTACATCATCGTCTTTGTCAGATTCACCGAAGAGCGGAGTTGGCCTACCAAGCCAGCAGAGTGGAAGGTCGAGCCATTGGTGAGTTCGTCACGATCTACGAGCACCACGTCGCTACAGCCCATGATGCCAAGGTGGTACGCGATACTTGTCCCGCCAACGCCACCTCCGATGATGACTATTCGAGCGGAGTTAGGTAGGTCCGTCATTGCGTATTCCTTTCAGGGTCGGCTCATCGCTGGATGTAATTGCGAGGATTTGAGATAGCCCGGTATTCGGGGAGGGGGGTGCTTTCGGTTCCTTGGCCATCGGAGGAGAAAAGAGTGGGAGAACGGTGGCCAAACTTTTAATAGACAGTAACGGAATAGCGAGACGTCCCGTCGCAAATTTGGGAGTGGGATCTCCAACTACCACTGGCACCATGCCAGCTTTCTCTGCGGCGATTACGCCAAAGTTCGAGTCCTCAAATACAGCCATTTTGGCCCGATCGATGTTGAGGCCGCTGTTCTCAAAGAGCGTCTGTATGATTTTGGCTGCGATGAGGAATCCCTCGGGGTCGGGTTTTCCAAAGCGGACGTCCTCCGCTGTAACAATAGTGCTGAACCGATCGAAGATTTCCGCAGATTGTAGTGCAGCATGCACTTCAACTCTTGCCGCACCGGTGACTAACGCTATTGGAACAATCTCCGCGATGGCATTTACGAAAGAAACGGCTTCAGAAGAGATCCTCGGGGTGATTGCCACTTCTGCGCAGTATCGCTCTATTTTTGCGCCGAGCAGCAAGGCCCTAAGTTTCTTGTGGTGGGCCATTTTGCACCTTTTTAGGACCTGAAGAATTATCTCTGGGTC
>JAKBHQ010000073.1 GCA_021836665.1 Thermoplasmata archaeon | reverse complement strand
ACAAGGCCGCTATGCAGACGCATATATGGAGAACCGAAAATCCAATGTGTTCCCCGGAATTCTCGGGAGGACCTGTGACAGGCCTTGCGAGCCGGCCTGCAGAAGGGGGCGGGTCGACGGAAATCCGGTCGCAATATGCCGACTCAAAAGGGTTGCAGCCGATCTAAAGGGCGACATCTCCTCGATGCTGCCCAAGGCACCTTTGAGCAAAAACGGCAAGAAGGTCGCCTGCATTGGAGCCGGACCGGCGAGCCTAACCGTAGCAAACGACCTACTACCACTTGGATACGAAGTCACGATCTTTGAATCCTCAGCATCCCCTGGGGGTCTGATGAGGACCAACATTCCGTCCTTTCGCCTTCCTGCTGAGGTATTGGACCAGGAGATCGCTTCGATCGTCGACATGGGTGCGAATATGGAGTATTCAACCCAGATCAAGAGCCTAAAGGACCTCTACTCGAAAGGCTTTGACGCTATCTTTGTCGGCAGCGGAGCACCAAAAGGGAAAGACCTCGCGCTCAAGGGCCGGGATGAGGGACGAGACGGGATCCACATCGGTATTGAATGGCTCCAGTCGGTAGCCTTCGGACATATCGAATCGGTCGGGGAGAGGGTCCTCGTGATCGGGGTAGGCAACACTGCCATGGACTGCTGCCGGACTGCGAGACGCATCGGCGGGAAAGACGTCAAGGTTATGGCCCGCAGGCCGAGGGAGTTCTTTAAGGCTTCTCCTTGGGAGCTAGAGGACGCCGAGGAGGAGGGGATCGAAATAACGGTCAATCATGCTCCTAAGGAAATTGTCCTCGATAACGGCAAGGTCGTCGGGATGCTTTTTGACGTCTTGTCCTGGAACTCTGACGCAACGAAGTCCGAAGTTGTCGGCTCGGTAACCATAGGCTGCGACGACGTGATCCTTGCCATAGGCCAGGAGAACGCCTTCGAATGGATCGAACGTGACATGGGGATGGACTTTGACAAGTGGGGAATGCCAGTTGTCGACGAGAAGACCATGGCAACCACCTTGGACGGCGTTTTCATGGGAGGAGATGCTCCATGGGGGCCGAAGAACATCATCTGGGCGGTAGCGCACGGGCATGAGGCCGCTATCTCGATCGACAACTACTGCAATGGCGTGGCGTTATCGGACCGGCCAGCTACTGCAATGGACTTAGTCAGCCAGAAGATGGGTCTAACGGAGTGGAGCTACCACAACGACTACAATCCAAATCTCCGACAGAAGATGACCCACGTCGAGCTGACTAAGCGGTTCGAGGAACTCTCCTTGGAGGTCGAACTCGGATTTAGCGTTGAGCAGACGGTACTCGAGGTAGAGAGGTGCCTCAACTGCGACGTCGAGCCGGTATTTACGGCATCGTCGTGTATCGAGTGTGACGCATGTATCGATATCTGTCCGGTCCAGTGTTTGACCATGACATCTGGGGATGGCGTGATTGAGGAGTTGCGCTTTCGACTGAGCGCTCCATCACCGAATTTGGATCAACAGATATACCTATCTACGAAGCTCGCTCAAACGGGAAGGGTAATGGTCAAAGACGAAAATATCTGCGTTCACTGCGGATTGTGCGCCGAGAGGTGTCCGACTGCGGCTTGGGACATGGAGAAGTTCACATTGAATCTCGGCTACGCGGGACAAGGCAATCAAAGGGTTTCGAGATGACGCTTAGCGATAATTTAGATACAAGGTCAAATCACGCCAGCAGATATATTGCAACTTCTGGAGTGAACGACTTCGCAATCAGGTTCGCCAACGTAAATGGGACTGGGTCAGCAAGTGCTAACAACTTGCTGTTGAAGTCGATATTTCGGATGGGAATACCGGTTTCTGGGAAGAACCTCTTCCCTTCGAATATCCAGGGCCTTCCCACTTGGTATGAATTGAGAGTGAATGGGAAGGGTCATACCGCGAGGGCGAGTGAGTTTGATCTCGTAGTGGCGATGAATGGCCAGACTTACCGAGAAGACGTCGCCTCCTTGAAATCAGGCGGCTATCTTCTCTACGATTCGAGTTGGCCACTGCCAAAAGAACTCATGCGTGAAGACGTAAATATCTTGGGTGTTCCCCTTTCAAACCTCTGCACCGAACCGTTCCCGGAGTCAAAGCAGCGTGTGTTGTTGAGAAATATCGCGTACGCCGGGGCCGTCAGTGCACTTTTGGACTTGGATCACCGCATTGTCTCGGAGATGCTCGACGAAAAGTACAAAAAGAATGAGACCCTCAGGTCGTCTAATCAAATAGCCCTGAGGATTGGCTATGACTACGCCAAGGAGCATTTCGAGTGCCCGCTTCCGATTCGCGTCGAGCCGCTCAGCGCAAACGCTAACAAGATACTGATCGATGGGAACACAACTGCGGCCCTTGGGTGTGTATACGCAGGGGCTACGGTGGCGGGGTGGTATCCGATAACACCGGCTACCTCGATTGCCGAGAACTTTTTGAAACTCTGTGAGCGTTATCGGACTTTCGAGGTGACCCTGGCTGATGGGACAGTCGAGACCAAGAGGAACTTTGCGGTTCTTCAGGCCGAAGACGAGATAGCGGCCCTCGGCATGGTCGTCGGTGCCGCCTGGGCGGGCGCTAGGTCCTTTACCTCTACATCGGGCCCCGGAATTTCATTGATGAATGAGATTATCGGACTCGCCTACTATACCGAGATCCCTGCGGTCATTATCAACGTGCAGAGGACGGGACCTTCAACGGGTATGCCTACGAGGGTTCAGCAGGCCGATCTGATGGAATGTGCATATGCTTCGCATGGAGACACCAAACACATTCTGCTTTTCCCTGCTGATCCTAACGAATGCTTCAGCTTCGCAGCAAAGGCTTTTGACTTGGCCGAGCACTTCCAGACCCCAGTAATGATGCTTTCTGACCTTGACATAGGGATGAACGACTGGGTAGTTGACAAGCTCGAATGGGACGACAACTACGTCTGGGATCGAGGCCGGGTGCTCAATTCGGAGCAGCTCGCCGAATTGCCGAAGTTCTTGCGCTATTCCGACCCCGATGACGATTATGTCACATCAAGGACTCTCCCCGGAAAGGACTCTAAGGGTGCCTACTTTACAAGGGGATCGGGCCACGATCGCTTCGGCGGATATACCGAGTCACCAGAGGCCTATCAGGATGTCGTCGATCGATTGACCAAAAAGCTCCAGCGGGCAGCGTCTTACGTTCCCGAGCCGATTATCAAGGCGAAGCCGGGCTCCAACCTGGGCGTGATCACCATCGGCAGTTGTGAGGCGGCGGTGTTAGAGGCACTTGAGATCCTAGACGAAGGCGGCGTGAGCCTTGACTACATGAGACTCAGAGGCTTTCCATTTGATCAGTCGGTGAGAAAATTCATCGACGACCACGAAAACTGCATCGTTGTCGAGCAGAACCGAGACGCTCAGCTGCGGTCGCTCCTCATCTTGGACCTCGGGGTGGATCCGAACCTACTCCGCTCTGTCCTCTCCTACGGCGGATTCCCTTTGAGCACCAAGTCGGTGGTCACAGGAATCGAAGATCTGATAAAGGACTAACTAGATGCCATCGATTAAAAAACCACTCATTCCGCTAGCTCCACTGCCAGTCAACGACCTTGGTCTGACCCTCAGGGCCTACGAGGGAGGTATGTCGACTCTGTGCGCCGGTTGCGGACACGACTCGATTACCGCAGCTATAACTAGGGCCTTTTTTGAACTGTCTCTCCCACCTGAAAAGATTGCGAAACTAAGCGGTATCGGGTGCTCGTCCAAGACCCCAACTTACTTTGTATCTGGTGCACACGGTTTCAACTCCGTGCATGGCCGGATGCCTCCGATAGTTACCGGAGCTAATGCCGCAAATCGGTCTTCGATCTACATCGGTATCTCGGGTGACGGAGACTCGTTGTCTATCGGTGCTGGGCACTTCGTCCACGCTGTGAGACGCAATGTCAACATGGTCTATG
>JAKBHQ010000292.1 GCA_021836665.1 Thermoplasmata archaeon | reverse complement strand
TTCGCCAGGAACCACTATATCCATCGCCTACGGCCCAGGTGTCAGCATGACCATGGGAGACAGCTTTGGTGAGAGTGGAGAAGCTCGGTCGTTCAGGGCCGAGAGCGTCACACTGCTATTAGCTTGACCTCAGCTAAGCATCAAGGCTCAGTTCCCAGAAGGGCTGGAGTAGCCTCGCATATAAACAGGGGGGAGAAGCGTGCTTGAACGCCAGGACGGTTTGCTGGTTAGCAGCTCTTTGGTGCGGCTATTTAGTCCGAAATCGATAGCTGTGGTGGGTGCTTCTGAGGACCCGGCGAGAATCGGCGGAAGGCCTATAGCTGCGAGCATCGAGATGGGGTATGAGGGGGATATCTACCCTATTAATCCAAAATATGACTCGATCTTTGGGCGGAAATGTTACCAGAGCCTCCTGGATCTGGACTGCTCGCCAGACCTCATAGTCGTCGCAGTAGGGACCAAGTTCGTCCCAGGCATTATTGAGCAGGCTGCCTCGCTCAAAGCCGGTTCGGTCGTGGTGTTTTCTTCTGGTTATGGTGAAATCGGCGGAGAGGGCGAGATCGAGCAGGAGCGACTTCGGGTCCAATGCGAGGATAGCGGGGTCATCCTGCTCGGTCCGAACTGCTTAGGTGTAATTAATTCAACTATTGGAGCAGCTGCATCATTCACTGCAACACTTGAGTCGGGAACGTTGAAAAGCGGGAACGTAGGTTTTGCCTGCCAGAGTGGTGCATTTGGCTCCTACTTCCTGGCTCTTGCTAGGCGGCGAGACCTCGGGGTAGGGAATTGGATTGCTACGGGTAATGAAGCCGTCGTTACCATAGCTGACTGCATCTCCTATTTGGCGGACGATCCAAAGATCGAGGTGATAGCGGGATATATTGAGGGGGTCAGAAACGGGCCCGCACTTATGTCAGCGCTCGAACGAGCTAGCGATGCAAATAAGCCCGTCGTACTGCTGAAAGCGGGGCGGTCTGAAGCTGGCTCGAGGGCGGCAAAGTCCCATACCGGAGCGATGGTTGGGGACGATAGGGCGATCGGTGCGGTATTCGATCACTTCGGGGTAGAACGTGCATCCGATCTGGACGACTTGATTCACATAACTGAATCAGCGTCGTTCGGGCTAAAGCCAAAGTCGAAGAGGGTTTGTTTGCTGACCGTTTCGGGAGGAGTTGGGATCATGATGGCGGACGAAGCCGCCGAAGTGGGACTCGAACTTCCGGCTCTGCCAGACGACATTAAAGCACGATTAAAGGAGCTAGTGCCCTTTGCCGGATTGGAGAATCCAGTCGACTTCACCGGGCAGTTTTTGAATGATGCAAACATAGCAGGAGAGTTTTTAGAGGTTTTGGCTTCGTCCTCGCTCTTTGATTCGATACTGGTCTATCTCGGCCACACCTCGCTGGCCCAATCCCTCGCCGGGCCGGCTATTCGGAGGCTGATAGAAGTAAGGCATAAATATCAAATTCCGATCTTGCTTTCCGGGCTGACAACTCCGACACTGATGGACGAACTCCGCCAAGCCGGGGTTCCGGTACTAGAAAATCCTGTCGAAGCCGTCAGGCTTTTGGCCTCCCTCTTTCACCTTTTTGGACCTAAAACCTCGAAGAGGAGAAGCCGAGATTCCAAAATGAGTGTTGAATCAATATCTGACGGAGTGTACCCAGAGAGGGAGTCGCTTGAAATGCTGGCGTCGGCGCAGGTTCCGACTGTCGAGTCTCTTTTTGCCGAAACTAAGCGAGAGGCTTTGACACACGCACTTGCTCTAGGGTTTCCCGTGGTGGTCAAAGCGGACTGTCCAACGCTTCTTCATAAGAGTGAAGCTGGGGCGGTCTTGTTGGGGATCAATGACCCCGAGACTTTGGCGAGCGCTTTCGATCTGGTTGTGGATTCTGCGAGGAAGGCGACAGATGGCTCGCCGGTGAGGGGGGTATTGATTCAAAAGATGATCAGGCCCCTTTTGGAACTTATCGTGGGGGTCAAGAGGGATCCGAACTTTGGCCATCTGATCGCAGTAGGAACGGGAGGGGTCTTAGCAGAGCTTATCTCGGACTCCAAGGTTGCCTTGGTGGAGGGCTTGGATGAGGGCAATGCGATCGAGATGCTCTCCAAGACAGCGGCGGGCAAGGCCTTGATTTCTGGCAGATTCAAAGACCCAGATGGCGCGAGAAGATTGGCTCTAGCGGTGGTAAGGGTCGCTAAGTTTGTGACTTTGCATCCAGAGATTTCCGAGTTGGATATAAACCCTCTTGCCGTGACCAAGGATTACGAAGTCGTTGCCCTCGATTCGTTAGTAGTGGCGAAAGCGGAGGGTATTTTTTGAAGCTATTCGGACGCGAAAAGGAGGCCGGAAAAGCTCCGGCCTCCTTTCGAGGATCAATTTGTAGAGAGGACTAGCTGTTGTGCACAAGATCCTTTGGCTGAGGAGCTTCGACAGCTGCTGGCTCATCTAGCTTTCCTGTCACCCTATCTGCGCTGCTCTTCTTATGGAGTAGATTGCGTAGCCACGGAAGGACGAAGTAGTCCGCTCCGTAGAGACCTGATATTCTCCAAGCGGTGACCAAGAGTACGCCCAGGATTATGAAGGTTGGGTTGGTCGAAACCGTTCCGGAGTAAACATATGTGAAGTTCAGGAGAAGGCCAAGGAGTGCCGTCAAGCCGGTCATGAAGCCGACGATTAATGCGATCCCAACTAGGAATTCTCCGAGGGCCACTAGCTTTGCGATCCACGAATAGTTGGGGACTACAAAGTTTCGTAGGAATGCAACCCACCACCCATAGGCTACTGCCCCGTGGGGCGCACCATGGGAGGCGATTGCACCTTCGGCAAATCCTTTGACTCCGAGTCCCGTATCCCAAAAGGCCTTGGATTCTGCTCCGACAAGCTTCGCCCAACCAGCCTTAATCCATTCGTATCCGAGCCATACTCGGACGACGAGCCAGATGAAAGCCGCATACTGATTGCTAAAGAGCCACTTCGTGGCTTTGGGTTGATCTATGATCTCTAATCTCTTCATCTCTTCCTCCTCTGAAAATCTTTCCTCTGTTAAGAACGGTAAGTCCAGATCGCGCAAAAGCCCTAGCACTATTAGTCATCTGGGTCGCCACTAACTGCCTTGTTCCTTTGGGACTAATGCCACTAGCAGGTGATATAAAGCAGGGTCTTTAGTTGCCTATACAGCTATTTGAGTCAGCAAATTAGATTTAGACGCGTAAGACGAAGCAGGCAAAGTCAATTTCTTGCAGTCTTTACAAAGTGCAGTTTCGGAAATTTCAGCTATTACGGAACCCTAAATTTTTCAAGGTTGAGGGCCACTAGAGCTGGCCTTCAAGGTTTCACCCTCCTGGAGAAGACGAATGACCTTGGATGTTGCCGGGTCGAATAGAGTTGTTTGATTTGGCGGCACACTCATTAGAGGCACTTTTTTGGAACTATTTTCCAACAGCTTCTCGAGTACGAGACTCTCAGAAAAGGTAAAAACCAGAATCCCGCCGGCATTGACTAAATGAGCTGGATCATCGAACACAATGTTGAAGTGACGGGCTCCCCGCAATGAATTCACAATTTAGATGAATTGACATTTCGTTCTTTTGTTTGTGGTTTAGTGGCGCTGCGGTTAGAGTGAAGGTATGGGAGTACCAAAAAGTTCTATGAGGGCTTCCGACGCTGATCGACATCGCATATTTGACGAGTTGTCGAAGGCGTTTGAAGAGGGAAGACTAACCCACGCGGAGCTGTCCGAGAGGATGGATAATGCCGCCGGTGCAAAAACCTACGGCGAACTTTTCGCTTTGATTTCCGATCTCCCGTCAGCTGTCTCGTTCCGTTGGGAGAGGCCTGACTCCTTGAATTCATATCTGCCGCAGGGCCAGGCTCCGGGCATGCAAGGATCTCGAAAGTATTCTCGAGCTTTTAGCCGATTCGAGGCGATGCCATTTGGACTTCGCTTTGCTACCGTCA
>JAKBHQ010000072.1 GCA_021836665.1 Thermoplasmata archaeon | reverse complement strand
GACCCTACAGTTCTGGTCGGGGACACAAGTACCTCACCTTGTTCGCAATGCTTTAGCGGAGCTACTAGGGTTGAGCGAGGCAAAGATTCGAGTGGTCGCTCCCGACGTTGGCGGGGGTTTCGGAACCAAGGCGGCGCTATATCCCGAGGATGTAGCGCTTTGTTTGATTGCTTGTCAGATGCCCGGGGTGCCGGTCAAGTGGGTAGAGGATCGAGCGGAACACCTGCTTGCAGCGACCCATGCCCGAGACCACCGCTATCTGCTGACAGCGGGTTTTGCTTCAGACGGAACGCTGCTGGCGCTAAAGGCCGATGTGACTTGCAACGTTGGAGCCTACTCCGTCTATCCCTGGACGGCCGGGATAGAGCCTCTGATGGCCGGTGGTCTGCTAAGTGGACCATATCGCTTGGAGAATTACGATTGCACAGTACGTGCGGTCGTTACCAACACCTCTCCATCGGGCCCTTATCGCGGGGTCGCCCGTCCAGCGAGTGTCTTTGCAATGGAGACAATCATGGACGAGGGGGCTCGGCGAATTGGAATGTCCACTATAGACATTCGGCGGAAAAATCTAATTGGCCCCAAAGACGTTCCTTACAAGATGCCATCTCGTCTCGTCGACGATTCTGGGCACTACGAACTCTGTCTCGACAGGGCCTTAGAACTCTTTGGTTTGGAGGACTTTCTAAGCGAGCAGAAGCGGCGAAAGGAAAATAATGAACTGCCGATCGGATTCGGGGTGGCCTGCTACAACGAGCTGACGGGACTCGGTCGAGCAGCCTCCGCCGGTCCGCGAATGCCTTTTCGTACTGGGCATGACGCCTGTACGGTAAAGATCAATCCGGACGGAACCGTGACCGTATTTTCAGGGGTAACCTCACAGGGCCAAGGCCTCGAAACCACGGTGGCTCAGATCGTCGCCGATGCGATCGGAGTGAACTATGACGACGTGCAGGTGCATATTGGCAATACCGACGAGTCACTCTGGGGATTCGGAGCCTTTTCCTCTCGACAAGCCGTTATAGGAGGTGGCGCAGCTCAGCTAAGTGCCCTGGCGGTAAAGGAAAAGGTGATCAACCTGGCTTCGAAACTCTTAGAGGTCGACGGGAACGATCTCATATTGAGTAATGGTGAAGTTAGGGTTGTCGGCGAATTGGCCCCACGCTTCTCTTTGGTTGAACTAGCTCGCATTGCATATCTGGAATCGAACCGTCTCCCGAATGGAATCGAACCCGGTTTGGAGGCAACTCGCTTCTACGATCCCATCCGTGGCGCATTCGCAGCAGGAGTCCAACTGGGTTCTTTAGAGTTCGACAAGAAAACCGGTGAGATTCGCATCCTGAAGTGGGTGTGTGTCGAAGATGCCGGAAGGGTGATCAACCCTCGTATTGTTGAAGGGCAGATCGCCGGGGCGGTTGCACAGGGTATCGGTGGAGCGATCTATGAGCATCTGGTCTATGACGAGGACGGTAATCTCTCCGCCGGAACATTCATGGACTACCTAATCCCGACGAGCGCCGAAATTCCCGAAATGATAATTGATCACCTCGAGTTTCCGGCGGATAACCCCCTCGGGGTTCGTGGGGTTGGTGAAGGGGGAACCCTTGGACCCAACGCAGTGATCGCCGGGGCGGTAGCGGATGCCTTGGGGATTCTGGTCGATCAACTTCCTGTGACTGAGGGGACAATCTGGGAGGGATCTAAGTGATCGAAATTGAGAAGCGCTCTGACATTAGCCTAATTATCATCGATCGGGAAGAACGGCGAAATGCCCTAGATATAGAGCACTGCCAAATGATCAATCAGGCGGTGCACGATGCTCTGTTAGATGAGTCCCGGGTCATTTTGATTACTGGAAGAGGTACCAGTTTTTGCGCTGGGGCGGACTTTGGCGAGTTGACTGATCCCAGATTTAAAACTGCACTTTACGATATGCTTCGTGCAATCACCGAGGCAAAGGTCCCGGTAATGGCCGTGTTGAATGGGCCGGCGGTTGGTGCTGGGGTGCAGCTCAGTATTGCATGTGACCTTAGGGTTGCAACCGCTGAGTCGTTCTTCTCGCTGCCTACTGCCAAACTTGGGGTTGCGGTTGATCCTTGGACGATTCGTCGACTTAGTGTCTTGATGGGGGGAGGAAACGCCAGAGCAATGCTCCTTGGGTGCGAGAAGATCGACGCACATCGTGCCTTAGCTCAGGGCTTGCTCAATCGCATTGGGGACGCAGCACAAGCATTCGGCTGGGCAGAAGAGATCGCCAGCTACGCTCCGCTTACTCTGGCCTACTACAAATATGCCCTCGAAAAGCAGTTTGAAACTCCAAGGACGGACGTCGAGCTTGCGGAGGCCTTCGAAGCTACCTGGCACAGCGAGGATATCTTAGAGGGACAGCGGGCCCGCCTTGAAAAAAGACCAGCAATTTTTAGGGGTCGCTAGCAATGAAGCCGGCACCCTTCGACTATGTCGTGGCGGCGAGCTCCGACGAGGCCGTGCGGTATCTCGGCGAAGTCGAAGACAAAACGGCAAAGATCATTGCAGGTGGGCAGAGTCTTGTCCCGCTGCTAGCCCTTCGACTTGCGAGACCGAGCCTACTGGTGGACATCAATAGGATTCCCGGGCTAGCAACCATTGAAAGGCTATCCAAAACGACTGTCCGGATTGGAGCTTTGGTAAGCCATCGTATGCTTTGCGAGCAGACGGCCTTTCCATTATTGAGCGAGGCGGCGAGTTGGATCGGCCATGAAGCGATTAGGACTCGAGGCACTATCGGGGGAAGCCTCGCCCACTCCGATCCCGCTGCCGAGCTACCGGTCGTGGCGGTGGCAGTGGGAATGGTCGTCGAGGTGATTAGTCCTTTGTCGAGGCGAACGATTGGCGCCGAGGACCTCTTCGTTGGAACTCTCGAGAATTCGCTGGCCGACGATGAAATGATCGTTGCCGTCGAAGCTCGACTGCCCGAGCATTGGGCTTTTGCTGAATATGCTCGGCGTCACGGCGACTTCGGTCTAGTTACGGTAGCTGCAGCTGAAGTTGACGGAAAGATCAGGATTGCACTTGGCGGAGTCGGCAATAAGCCATTGCGAGCCCTAGAGAGTGAGGCTCTCGTAAATGATGCTAACCCTCTCGATGATCGACTCGCCGAAAAGGCGGCAAGGGCAGCAGCAAGCGCCGCTACTCCAAATGGGGACTTCCATGGATCAGCCAGCTATCGGGGGGGACTGGTTGAAGAGCTCGTTGGCAGGGTCCTTAGACAGCTAGCGTCGAGCCGACGAAGCGCATCAGAGAGCCGGAGTTGATCGGATGGAAGTGACATTTTCAGTGAATGGCAAACCGGCGATCATGGATGTGGATCCACGTAGAACCCTAGCTGACGCCTTGCGAGAGGAATTAGGGCTGACGGGCACGCACCTCGGATGTGAGCATGGCGTGTGCGGTGCATGCACTGTGATGTTAGATGGACATCCCGTGCGGTCATGTTTGATCTTTGCGGTTCAGGTCCAGGGAAGCTCAGTGCTGACGGTCGAAGGTCTCGCTGGTGAAGATGGCACCCTTCACCCGTTGCAGCAATGCTTTACACAAAGCAATGCACTGCAGTGTGGTTTCTGCACGCCAGGCATGCTGATTAGTGCGCTAGATCTGTTGAACCGAAACCCGAATCCCACGGCCGCAGAAGTTCGCACCGGGATGTCAGGGAACCTCTGTAGGTGTACCGGATACAATGCGATCACAGAAGCGATAATCGCAGCTTCGCAAATTTTGTCTGGTCAGACCGATCGAGTAGCGGACAGTGAGGTTTCGAGGACAATCGGTAATTGAACCAAGCACTTTTTACCCAAGCACCGCTATGCCTACCTGTTGGTCCCACAACTTATAATGCCTTGGATCGAACAGGGCTGCTTGGAATCACACTCGCCGCCTGGGTGACTGATGCTTAGCCCAATCTCACGTCCAATATGACGGATAAGTTTCTTCCTTGCGCCCCGTTCTTCAA
>JAKBHQ010000240.1 GCA_021836665.1 Thermoplasmata archaeon | reverse complement strand
TCGCCTGCTCCTGGTTGCCACGAAAGCCACCGAGCCGCCACCTATCACCAACAGACCCGCCCCGAGAGGTGCGGCACCACCTAGCGCTGGGATCAGGGCCGAAGGATCCGCAGTACCGTATACCCAATCGTGGCCGCCGATAGTCGAATCGTCGCCGCCTGACTCTTTGCCAGAGTTAAGCGTCTGCATGTTCCAGTAGAACTTGATCTCGGTCGGAACACTGTTATACACAAGCCCAGTGAAGTAGGAGTGCTTGCTTATAATGACATTGTGCCCCGATGGACAAATTCCCGAAGGCAACGGGAAGTTCACGCTCTCTGGAGGGTTGGAGGAGTGAGCATAGGTGTAGCTCGAGCTACCAAGTGGAACGGACACCGTCGAACTTGCCATGCTCGGCGTAGCTCCGCCGGAGCAGGCATACACCAGCACGAAGCTGGCATTTGCTATGTTCGTAGTGGATCCTACCGCCGAATCGCCGCCGCCGATGTACCACTGTAGGTTTAAACTTGTAACCTTTGAGCCAAGCGTCTGGCTGTCCTTGCCATCATTACAAATGGTCACGGTGTTTTTTAGCGGATTTGAGTGCGCACCTAGGCTCGTCCCCGTACCAGTTCCTTGCGAGCAGCCCGGTATCGCCGGATCAGCGAACGCCACCCCGGTAGTAGTCGCAACGATTCCGACGGTCGCACCAACCGCCAATCCAGCAGCTCCCACCGCCAGCTTCCACTTAGTTAGAACCTCCATTAGTCACTTCCCTTTCTCTTCAAAGTTCGCTCGCCAAGAGCCGAACTCCCCCCCTGCTCCTATGGAGCAGGAAACCATTACTTCCCTGTGCTTAATATCCCTGTGCTTAATATCCCTGGCTTGATTCCCATTGCTCTTCCCAATGCTCTTCCCAATGCTCTTCCCAATGCTCTTCGGGTGACCGCTATGCGCACCTGTCGGTGAACTGGGCTTGGCAATCCTCACCTAGGTACTCAAATGGCGCAGGCATTGAACCATGACCCAGTAGATGTGAAATAGCCTGGACGCTCCTAGCCGAAGCATGACCGTCCCCATAGGGACTAACTCGATTAGCCATCTTCTTGTAGGCATGAACGTCATCGAGTAGAGCTAAAACGGCCGCTTCGATATCGTTGCGATTGGTCCCGATGAGCTTTGCTACACCCGCTTCAACACCCTCTGGCCGTTCGGTAACGCTCCGCATTACCAACACGGGCTTACCTAGGCTCGGCGCCTCTTCTTGGATTCCACCACTGTCGGTAAGCACAAAGTAACATCCGGCGAGGGCTTTGCAGAGATCCCGATAACCCAAAGGCTCGGTCACCAAGACATTCTCGAGGTTAGCGATCGGGGGCAACAGCGACCCTTGCACCAAGGGGTTTGGATGAACAGGAAGAACAAACAGCGTGTCTTTGTGCTTATTAGCCGTTGTCGCTATAGCTTCACCAATGCCGACCATGGCATCCCCCCAGGATTCGCGCCTATGAGCGGTGACTAGCACATACCGTTCATAGTTACCTGTCAACTCCAGGTCACCATTAAGCCAGCTTGAGGGATTTTTCACTACATAAAGCAGTGCGTCAATCACGCTATTGCCAGTAACGCAGATCCGCTCCTCGGGAACTCCCTCTCGAAGAAGATTGACCTTAGCGCCACTTGTCGGAGCCAGATTTAACTTGGCGAGGGCGCTAATCATCTTTCGATTGGCTTCCTCTGGGAAGGGAAGCAGTAAATCGCCGCTCCTCAATCCCGCCTCCACATGAACAATCGGGATCCCAAGATAGAACGCACACATCGCCGCCGACACCGCCGATGTGGTATCGCCTTGCACGATAACGACGTCGGGTCTTACCTCTTGGATGATCACACGGAGCTGTGATAGAACTCTCCCCGCCAGATCCGGAAGTAGCTCTGTGGACTGCTCCTCTTTTAGCCAGGTATCAACTACCAGGTCGAGTGCCTCGAGGGCCTCTGACACCATCTCGCAGTGCTGGCCGGTGGCGACGACGGTGGCGTTAAAGCTCCCGCTCTCCCGAAGTTCTCTTACAACAGGCGCCAGCTTGATCGCCTCTGGTCGAGTCCCAACCACTACCATCGCCCTCTTAGTGTCCAAGGGAGCCACTGCCGAAATACTCCTGCTTCTTCCAATTAATTAGAGATTTTTTACTTACCGTTGATACAATAACCGACGGAGTTAGTAATCGCAAGGTATTTTCTAAATTTCACTAAAGTTTTAGGAAGAATTTGCCGATAAGGGTATCTCCACACTGCACTCACAGGGCAAATTCGATCTCCCACTGCGGCATCTTCCTACTTCTCACCGGCTACACCAGCTACTTTGGCCCCGTCCTTCAGGCCTGGTCGGTTGAAGTCCTATCCATCCTTCAAAAGGAGAACTATTCCCTTTGAGCCGTGAAGGGTGCGACACCCAACTTGAACTGACATAGGAAAAAAGGGAAACATGGAACGAATTGCGATCCCTCGTTCACATACCCTACCGCCCGTTTATTTCCAATTCCCCAAGGATCCTTCGGCTGCATCACCGCCGTCGCCTGGTACTTTGCCCGATAAGGCGGCCCTTATAAAGTTACATTTACCCGCTCGGTTAAGCCGGATCATCTATTCGACATTGTTTAAAGTTGGGTAAGAAGCGGGTCCAAAGCTAAGTATTCCTTAGATTAAAGGACGATGAGTTCCCAAGTCACGAGGCCCTCAATTCAGGGAGACTAAATAACTTCTTTTTTCCAATTCCTTGTTAGGTTTTTTTCACATTCTGAACAACAGCTATTAAAAAGGCAACCTAAATGGAGCGTCATCGGCAAGCTAATACGCCGGTAGCTTTTGCCATCGCATGGTCGTAATCGGTGCGGTCAAGGCGAAGCAGGAACCCCGAGCAACAGTTATCGTCGCCACCAAGCGTGAAATAGGAGGGGCATTAAGCCGCGGGGAGGGGGAGCTATGGCCACTCGGTGCGATGCCGAAATCCCCGGGTAGTCACGAGTCCAGTGTTTTGAAAGTTCGGAAAACAATCAAAATGGAAAACACTTGAAAAAACACAGCTGTGTTGTAGCACTTTGTAGGTCAATCTCAATGGATTAGCAGCATTCGGGCTACCACTTCGCCAGGCCCAGGGATCGGCCCACGCTGACCGGCCGCCAGCAGATAAGCGAATTAATTCACCACGATCTCCACGCTCGGATATGATCCAAGTCCATAGGATCGGTTAGCAACCCCCATTTGGGTTGGCCTTAGCGACGAGAATGACAACGCCTTTCTAGCTGAAGTCTTTGTAGGCTCGAACCCAAAGCGTCTCATAGCCGAGGTCATCCAGCTTCAAACTCAACCCTTCTAGCCACTTCGCGAGGACTACTGGGTCAAAAGAAGATAGCTCCCTATCCGGGTCATCCTGCACTAGGGCCAATCCGATGGCCGAGGCGATCCCGAACCTCTCGGACAGGAGATCGTCTGAGTCGAGTATCTCGGCCATTAACTGTGCCGAGCGCTCTGTAGCGTCGTAGGGTCTCGACTTAGAGCCATAAAAACGAGACGTGGCGGTGGCAAGTGAGAGCTTTGAATACCCTCTGACAATCCGAAGAACCTTCGACCCCGAGTGCGCCTTTGTAGTTGGTCTGGATAAAAATGAGCCCGAACTGTCGACCTGCCAGCCGGTTTCCAGAATGAACCTTTCTGAAAAGGTAGCTACTCCAATACCGTCTATCCATTGCAAGCTATCAGCGGGGCTGTCCGGCACCTTGAGCAGTGGTAAGTTGAACTCGCTCGCTAGTCCCACCACGATCTTCCTCACCTCGTTCCAATCAAGTTGTGGCCTCTTTCGCATGAAGTTGACTATCACCGACGCCTCCAAAGTGAGTGTTTCAATTGCAAAGGAAATTACCGTCTTTCATGAAAAACATATTCATCTATTGGCGGCCTCATAACGTAGGTACCTAGCCTCCTTTGTGTCGATATCGCTATGGGCGCTAGTCGTAA
>JAKBHQ010000110.1 GCA_021836665.1 Thermoplasmata archaeon | reverse complement strand
GCGTCAGTGGTGTGGTAGGCGAAGTAAGTTACTACGTGAACGTTCTTCTTGTAGGGATTATTGAGCAACGGACCAACGGTGCCACCTATCATCCACCAGTCGTTGGCGCTAAGTGCATCGGGCGAAAAAGGCATGAACGGAACAGGAACTTTTACCCAGGATTTCCCACCGTCTACTGTAGAGAGAATACTGTTTCGATTTGGACTGGTCGCCACGATCCCGGTAGAAGCAGTTGCAAAGTCGGCGAAAAGCGCCTCATCTCCCCTCGGCAAAGGTGCCCTTTGCCAAGCTTGAGAGCCGACTTTAGTCCAAATTGCCCCCTTCGACACGGCGATTTTAGTTCCATGAAAAAGCTGAAAGTCGAGAAGCGTCGCCCCCGGGGTTTTTGTAACTGCAACATCATTCCCTGAGGTCACCGGTATTTCGAGTGCCCTAGCTCCACTTGAGACCACCGCAAGGGTTCCCTTATAGATAGACAGCTTCTCGGCCCAGTAAGGAGGATAAAGGTTCACCCATGGCGCACCAGCTCGGGGGCGATTCCACAGGGATCCAATATTCGTGAGGGCAACCGCCCCAAAGGGGGTGGCCGACTGAAAGAAAGCCAGCGAGGTCGACGGGGAAGCGTTGGCGGAGAGAATCTGCATCGGCGACCAATGCACTCCACCGTCAGAGGTGAAATAGACAGCGCCACGGGGGCCCCGCGCCTCGACTAAGTAACCAGTCGTGGCCGAAGTAAAGCTGATCTGTTCAAGGTATCCACCCATTGGTAAGGCCGATGGCGAGTACTGGCTTGGAGACTTGGATACTTCTTGCCAAGTCCCTCCACTATTGTCCGTCCTAAAGAGCATCTTTTGCTGAGATCCTGCGCCAGGTTCTAGGCCAATCGCCAAGTAGCCGGTCTTTGGTGTTCCAAATGAAAAGCTCACGTATCTAGGGGACAAGTAACCGAAGTTTCCAATCAGAGTAGAGCTCGCTGAGTTCCAGGTCTTTCCGGAGTCCGAGGTAGTAGAAACCGAAAAAGCGGAGGTCCCACTTGAGTTGGTGGAGGAGCTTTCTAAAAGAGCAATTCCATCTTGAGAGTTGAAAAAGTGTACTTGAGCGAATGAAGCTCTGGCAACTAGCCCCCACGACTTGCCGGCGTTAGAGGTCGAATATAAGTCGAGTGCAGATCCCGGGGTCTGGTTCTGGGTCTGGTTCTGGGTAATGGCAAATCCATCATTAGAGCTCGGAAAATCTAATTGCACAACATTGCCAGGCAGGTATCCGAGGTTGTTCCAGTTCGACTTTGGTGTTGTTCGGACAAAGAGCTGACTTCTTGCTCCAACCAATTCCGTCACGTAGGTCGCTCCGAACCTAGTAATCAGCTTCGTCCCCTGGAGGTTTAAATTTGGCAAGTTCCCCCAGTTGACCCCTACTGCCGAGGCCTGCTGGATCTTCGGAAATTCTGTGGCAAGCAGTTTTCCAGGGGTTTTGCTTTGAGCTACAGGACTGATCGCTGGCGTTGTACTCGCTGGTCCACAGCCCGCCAGAACAGCGATTAGCGGCAAAAAAACCAGCAGTACTTTCTTTTTTGGTCGCTTCTGGTTGATTTGCTGCATTGCCCTGACCTTACTGCCTTACTGGTCGATGATTGCAGCTGTTGGGGGATCTTTCCGATTTTTTGTGAAAAGGTACTGACGAACCGATGACCCATTAGTTGCAAAATACGACCACCGCCAGGCGGAGCTAGCTGCTAAAACAGTAATCTCGTCGCTAGTAGCGGTCGCCAAGGCCGTCTCAGATCAAACAAGCGAGCATGACCTAGATTTCACCAACCACGAGCCTGATTGGCCTGAGCAAGATTTGTAAGTCGAAACTTGGCTAAGAAATAGACAGATCGTGCCAAAAAGGCACCGGTGAAGGCCAGGAGTCCGCCGGTTGCGATAGTGATCAGCAGTGGGATAAGAAATGATCCACCCAACCCAGCTAGTTCAGCCACAACCGTTCCAGCTTTCGGTATATCAAGTCCGAGCAGTATGTCCCAAAGTAAAGGGAGTAGCCATGCAAGGCTACCAAGGAGAGTGGAAGTCAGGTAGCTTTTCCTGGACTTAAATGCGACCCCCCAGATCCCGCCCGTCACAGATGTCACAATCCAAATGCCATGGTCATTTGAAATCCAGATGGCTGCAATAAAGATGAGAGCTAACGCTATTTTGAGGTACCGTTTAGCAGCGAAACCTCGGTCAAGAATCTCGCTTTTGGCATCTTTGGATTTGGGAGTGTTTATCGTCTCAGCTTCTGTCATGGCAGTAGTGTCCACGTTGCCAATGTATTTGTTTTGGAAAGTTCCTGGCTGAACGTCTGATATTTACCATTCCACCATAAAGGGACACCATTTTCATACCACTTTGAGAGGGGATTTTCAGACTGACCTCCAGGGTACACTGCGTAGGAGGGGTGGTTGAAGTTCACAATCATCCGCCAGCTTGGACCTGCCTTCGATGTTAGGCCTCCATCTGCTGCGTTGACCGTCCAGATGTCTCCTGACGAACCTCGCGGTCCATAACCAAGTGCGCCAACAAACGTCAGCGACGGGAACTGTCTGAAATGGACCTTGTCCCACTGCCAGTTGTTGGGATTAGCTCCGAGTTTAGAAGTGAGTTGTCCGACCGTAGTTGAAAAAGCTTGTGTCATGAGGCTACTTATCGAAACCGACTGGCCTGGGGCCCCCAGATCGAGTGGGATGGTTTTGTCCTTTAGTGTCCACTGTTCCAAAATCACGTCCAAAGATGTCTTGTTTGGCCCTATCTTCAAAGCAGGATCTAATACGGTCGGCACAGATGCGCTTTTCCACAGCGGTCCAAATGTCGAATTGAGGTAGTTACTCCAGAAGTACCACCAAATCGTTGCCGAAGGCGAATTAGCGCCCATTTGATAGTTCCAGCCCTTTAGGAGTGATATCGCTTGGGAGTAGTTATGTCCAAGGGCGCCACCCGCGGGCCCTACGGTCGTGTTAAGGACTTTCAGGAGCTTTGGGACGATCTCTGAGGCGAGAAAGTCTTTGACGCTTAGCTCGAGGGAAATAGCCTGGCTGGTGCTTAGGGTCTTGTGCTGCGCTAGGTAGTTGTGAATAATGTTTGCCCGGTATCCGGTTGCAAAAAAGTTTGCCGTAGTCCCTATGTAATAGGGGTAATTTGATCGCACGGGCCTCTGGTTAGCGGAAAAGACAAAATGGGACGATGGGTCGTAGGACTGGGGGTTTTCTGAATATGGGATAGCGCCGATTACGTCTGAGCCACCCGAACCCGACATCGGGAGCCACGGCTTAGATCCCTTTGTTATCCCGTAGACACCAGCCGAAATGATTCCAACATTTCCACTCTTGTCTCCATAGATGAAGTTCAAGGTCGGAGCCTTCCAGCCTTGAAGTGCGTTCCTGAATTGGCTATAGTTGGTCGCTTGATAGACGCCATACATTGCGCCCAAATCATTCGTTGGCAGACCGCCCATCCAGTCGACCGATAGGGTCATTCCGTTTTGAGCTAGCAGTGGGCCATGTACTGTCACTTTTACCGTATAGGGAATCGAGCCGCCGCCCTTTTCTTTTATGGAATAGTGGTATATCTTCATCTGATACCACTTGCCCCTCCAGAAATACTCATTAGGCCTAGTCTTTGAGGTCACCTCTTGATAAAAAAAAGCCGCCTGATCCTGACTATCGGTCAGACTCCACGCGATGGTCTGATTCCTTCCAATCAAAATTCCTGGGAGTCCCGGCACGCTTACCCCGGCAACATGCATGTCGGGGGAATTGGCGACAAGCTGATACCAGATAGACGGAAGTGTTTGGTCAAGATGGGGATCCCCCTCCAGGATCACACTCTTGTCCGACGACTTCACTCCCATCACCGCAAAGTTGTTGGAGGCCGATCCAAGCCTCAACATTGGCGGCAGTGTCGATGATATCCAGCTCTCAATCGACTTGATCGACGATGCGTCGGCGGCCGAAATGTACTTATTAGAAAAAGTTGCATTACCAGTTTGAAGATC
>JAKBHQ010000485.1 GCA_021836665.1 Thermoplasmata archaeon | reverse complement strand
CCGCTCCTTTGGAGCAGATAACAAAGCAACTTCACAAACTGATCAACGTCCTAAAGATCTCCGAGATCAATGCCGCACAGGCCGTAGAGTACGAGCTGTTGATGGGGAGCATCTCGACTTCTTCTGAGACTCGATCCGAGTTGATTGAACTCGTGCGAATTTTTGACGGAAAGATCGTCGATGTCGGCTTCGACAAGCTGACGGTGATGCTCGCAGGTACTCCCAAAATGCTCGATGACTTTGAGGCGCTGCTCGGTGCGTACCCGATCGTTGAAATACAGCGAACTGGTAGGGTGGCTTTGCAGAAGTTGGACCGAAGCGCTCCGACTAGAGCGAGATCCAAATCAGGAAAGGCGTCTTAAATGGCGAAGATGTACTACGAGGCCGATGCTGACCCCAGCCTGTTACAAGGCAAAAAGGTGGCGATCATCGGTTATGGTTCGCAAGGTCATGCCCATGCACTCAATTTGGCCGATTCAGGAGTAGATGTTGTAGTTGGGTTAAGGCCCGGCTCGGCTTCGGCGGAGAAGGCCAAGGCTTCGGGTCTCAGTGTGGCCTCGGTTTCCGACGCCGCTAAGTCGGCGGATCTCATCATGTTTTTGGCCCCGGACACCGTGCAAAAGAAGATCTACGATGAGGAGGTAGTCGCCAATCTGCGCCCAGGCGTAGCGATAGCCTTCGCCCACGGCTTCAACGTTAGGTTTGGACAGATAGAAGCCCCGGCAAATGTCGACGTGATCATGATTGCGCCAAAGGGCCCGGGTCACCTGGTGAGGAGAACTTACCAAGAGGGTGGCGGAACGCCATCTCTTATTGCAGTAGCCCAGGACGCTACGGGGAAAGCGCACGATCTTGCCCTCGCCTATGCACACGCCATTGGATCAACGAAGGCTGGAGTACTCGACACCACCTTCTCCGAGGAGACGGAGACGGACCTTTTCGGGGAGCAGGTAGTGCTCTGTGGCGGCTTGGCTTCTCTGGTCCAGGCGGGATTTGAGACCCTAGTCGAGGCGGGATATCAGCCCGAGTCCGCCTACTTCGAATGCCTCCATGAGCTAAAGCTGATCGTTGACCTCCTTTATGAAGAGGGGCTATCGGGAATGTGGTTCTCGGTATCGGAGACCGCCGAATACGGAGGCCTGAGCCGCGGTCCGAGGATTGTGACTTCGGAGACTAAGGCTGAGATGAAGAGGGTATTGGACGAGATCCAGTCGGGCAAGTTTGCTTCAGAGTGGATCGCCGAGAACGAAGCTGGTCAGGTTCACTTTAACGAACTAAGGGCAAAAGCTAATGCCCATCAGATAGAGGGCGTTGGAGTACAACTCCGCGGGATGATGCCATTCTTGTCGGCAGGAAAGAAGTCGATTAGGGATATTTCCGGGGGCTGATCTAGATCTCCGATCCCCTTGTAGAACTCCAGGGTGCCAGGCGAGCCCACTTTGTCGAGAGGGTAAATCTCTTTCAGGCGATATACCGGGCGTATCTTGCGGCCTTTGGTTTGGGTATTTTGGCGGACGTCGTGGCGAGTGCCACGGCGTCTATGTCTGCGGTACCATCGGACCGGAGTGTGCTTGCTGGGCATCTGGCCATGGGTGGCGACATGCTTTGGCTTATGGCGATCTTTTTCGGGATCAGGAGTGGCTCAAGGGGCGGCCCATTGGGGCTTTTAGGTTCAGAGATTCAGATGATACTTCTGTCACCCTATCCAGTGGAGCGTTTTTTGCGCTCGAAGCTGGCGGTTTCGTTACGCCATAGCCTTTTTGTCGGCGTAATTGCCGGAGGAGTAATTGGGGTCTCGCTAGCTCATCTGTTGGCGAGCAAGAATGCTTGGCAGTCGACTGCGTCCAGTATCAGTTTCGCTATGGTGGTGACGATAAGCTACCAAGCCTCGGCGGCGATAATCTCGGGAGCACGGGCTCGAATAGCCTATTTTAGCTTGGCGGAGGTCGTGGTCTTAGCGCTCGCAGGGGCCTTGTGGCTCCTCGATCCAACCTCTTTTGTAAGACTGATGCCCGGTGGACTCATCATGATGGCGGGATTCGGTGCGAGGGTAGCGCTGATCTCGGGGACGCTGTTTTTTGCGCTCGCTTTCTCCATAGTCGTCATAGCTCTGGGCCTCTTTCTCATACCCGGGGTCGATCCGGAGATCCTCCAACGAAGGGCGAGGCTGATCGGAATAATCCGTTTTGCAGCGACCTTTAGGGATTTCAGGACGGTGGCTTTGATGAGAAGGTCACTCGTTGGAGACAAGATACGCCCAAGGACGACATTCACCGAGCCATTTAGAAGGCTCGTTTTTGAAAAATTCCCCGACCTGTGGCGGAGTCTAATTCCGGCGCTGAGGTGGGGATATTCCAAGGTGGTTCGGGTTGTTTTGTTAGAGGGCGTGATATTTGTTTCGGCAAAATACGCCGTGGATACCTCGCCACTTCTCGCCCTCCCGGGGATCATCGCTGGCTGGTTGATCGGAATAGAGCTCACCGATGCACTAAGCCAGGAGGTGGATCATCCCGAGATCGTTTCTCTCAGTCCAATAGAAAGAGGGAGGGTCGAGAGGATACTGGTGATCGGACCTTTGATAGTCGGATTAATCCTCGCCATCCCGTCCTTTATCCTCCTTGGAATACTCCCTGGTGGTGGAGAGAACACAATCATGGCGCTTTTGATTGCGATTCCGATACTTTCAAGTGGACTCGTCGGAGCGGGGATATCCGCGCTTGGCAAAGGCGGAGCCGAAAGTGCACTTTCCATGATGGCGGCGGACTCCGTACAGATGGTAAAGATGGTGTTAGAGTTCCTGCCGATACTCATCGCCGGATGCGGATTTATATCCGTCTTTGAAGCTAGAGGAATGGCGAGTGATCCAGCGAACCTTTATTCAACGCTGATATCCGCAGGAACTTTCTCGCTGATTGTACCCATCGCCGGTTCGGCTTGGATAAGAAGAAGGATCCCAGAGACGTGAGCGATACAGGTAAGAGGATTTCTCAGCCCAAGGGCAAGACCGGTGCGATCAGCTTTAAATCGATATCGAAGTCCTTCGATGGAACTCCGGCGGTAGCGGGGGTTAGCTTCGAGGTTAACCAGGGAGAAGCGGTCATCCTCGTTGGCCATAATGGCTCTGGCAAGACGACTCTTTTGCGAATTTTGTCTGGCCTTTCTAAGGCCGATTCTGGAGACGTCCTGATATTTGGGGCGAGAGCAGGTTCGAGGGACGCTAGGAGCGTGCTCTCTGTCGCCTTCGACACGCCTTCCCTGTACGACGACCTATCGACGATCGAGCACCTCTACTTCTCGGCGAAGCTGTGCGGTATGGACAACCCAGAGAAACCTGCCGAGGACTTGCTGGATCGATTCGGACTCATTCATGTGAAGGACCGCATGCCGAGTGGTTTTTCTAGGGGCATGCGGCAAAAAGTCGCGCTTGCTATGGCATTTATTCGCCCCTTTAAGGCGATGATTATTGACGAACCCTTCGTCGGTCTAGACCAGTCCGGCAAGAACACCTTGCTGGAGTTGATCGGCGAGAACTTGAAGGAGAAGAAGTCCTTTTTGGTCGCTTCTCACTCACTTGATCTGCTCGGCATCGCCAACAGATGCGTCGCATTGTCCTCCGGTGAGATCGCCTATGACGGTCCGGTTTCTAAGGCAAAGTTAGACGAGTTGCTGGGCTAGCTTAACCCGCCGGGTCTGTTACTTTTACTCGGGCCTTCGCCCACGGTTCGGATCCCTCCGCTAGTTCTATTTCCGCCAGCTCACCCTCGATGACGAGAGCGCGCCGCAGGTCATCCGCTATAAGCCGCAGGGCCGCAAGTCGCTTCTTGTCGGCTCCTATCTCTACTGAGTCAATGGGTGTCTTTACGGAAACCTTCGCTTCGGTCTTGGTCTTGCGAAGCTGAGACATCAAACTCGATGCCAATTCGAGTAGGGCTTGGTCGCTGCTTTCGTCGAGTGGTGCTAAGTCAACCCCGAAAAGCTCCTTGGCAAATGACGCTGCGAGGATAGAGGGATCGCCCTCTTTTGGCCAACTA